>NZ_JAAGOG010000008.1:0-89846 GCF_010747425.1 Nostoc sp. UIC 10630 | reverse complement strand
GGTATTGGGTATTAGCAGTTAAAAGAATTATTTCCTAGTCGCTAGTCCCCAGTCCCCAGTCCCCAGTCCCCAGTCCCTTATTTATTCAAAACGGAAGCGTTTCATAAAGCGGCGGTCAATGCAATCTTTGTAATGCCACAAGAGTTTATGAGGTGGTAAAGTAAAGATGTCTTTTGTTGCAATTGCTCTTCCATCTCCTGTACCAATTAGACTTAAATATTGTTTCTGCGGCTTATAGGATTTGAGTGACTTACCTAATATAATTCGCTGCAAATTATTAAATAAAGGTTTACCTTGTCTAACAGCAAATACCCCAGCTTTTGGACGCGGATAATTTACCATTGTGGCGATGTCACCAGATGCAAATACCTGCGGGTGCGTTTGAGATTGTAACGTGTCTTCTACCAGAATAAAACCTTGCTCATCAGTTCCTAGTCCCGCAATTTTTAACCATTCAGGTGCTGAAGCTTGTGTTACCCAAAAAATTTTATTACACTCTACTCTCAAACCAGAATCGCACTGAATCTCAAATGTTTCTCTAGTTTCCTGGGAGTTTTTAGGTGCGATATTACACACATTTTCTCCAAGATGTAGCTTAATACCTCGCTCGGTGAGAATTTGCTGAAGTTGATGCCGTACTGATTGATGATAATTGGGCATCAGTTGTTTGTTACGCTGAAATAAATGAATTTCCAGATTTTCAATTGGTTGTTGATTTTGATGGAAAATCTGATGTAAATGAGATTGCATCGCCAACGCCAATTCTACACCGCCAGCACCTCCACCTGCGATCGCGATCCGAATTGATTCTTGAGGATTTTTACCTACAGCTGCAATTAGTTCATACCAATGTTTCAATAGCTGGGATACTGGTTTAGCTGCGATCGTATATTCTGCTGCTCCTGATACAGACACTCTGGCCGGAGTGCTGCCAATATCAATAGACAGCACATCAAAATCTACCGCCAATCCGTTAGCACAGAGAACTTTGTTGTTTTCCAAGTCTAGGGCAACTACTCTGTCAATATACAAATTTGCTTGAGCAAAGTTAGCCAATGGTTTCAAATCAATATGACATTCATCATGGGTGTAAAATCCAGCAATGTGTCCTGGTAACATTCCAGAGTAGGCTGTCTTTTGATTTGCAGTAATCAACGTCAAATGCACTCCGGGTAACGGCTTTATTCCAAACATTTTCAGGGCAATTGCATGGCTGTGACCGCCACCAATTAGCACTAAGTTTTTAACCATAGTATGTTGACAGTAATCATTAATTATTTTCACGCTGTAAAAGATATTTCATTAATCAATAACAGTCAATTAGCAAAAATATATCTGGGGATACAGGTTTTCCAAGAAAAAATTATCCAAACTCAACATAAGTCCCCAAAATATCATTTAAGAATAGCAATTGAACAACTAGAAAATAACACAACAGAAAACAGTTTAGCTGTAATTAATGATTTAGAGCAAATTGCCAAAAATCATCCACAGTACCACTGGATAATTATGAACATTCTTACTACTTTTATCCGAAAAAATACTCTTTATCTACCTCAAGAAGAAGTAACGATTAATCTGTTAGAAAAAATTCGTCTAGATATTCAAGCAGCCCTTACCGTTATCGCTAAAAGAGATATA
This sequence comes from Nostoc sp. UIC 10630, assembly GCF_010747425.1. Taxonomy (NCBI): domain Bacteria; kingdom Bacillati; phylum Cyanobacteriota; class Cyanophyceae; order Nostocales; family Nostocaceae; genus Nostoc; species Nostoc sp. UIC 10630. Next base: position 88,205 of record NZ_JAAGOG010000008.1, on the reverse strand, counting down.
AATAAAGACCCAGAAAATGAGCAGCTTGATTTGAGTTATATCGATATGAGAGGAGCAAACCTGAATAAGGCGAATCTACAAAAGACAAACCTTTATCAAGCTAATCTTGCTGGGGCAAACCTCACAGAAGCTAATCTTGCAGGAGCAATTCTCAGTGCGGCTAACCTCGAAGGTGCTAACTTATATTTAGCTAACCTAGAAGGGGCAATTCTTAGTGCAGCTAACCTAAAAGGAGCTAATTTAAAAGGAGCTAACCTGCATTGTGCAAGCTTATATCTAGCTGATTTACATGGGGCAATTCTCAATGATGCCATACTTGATGGAGCAAACCTTAGAGAAGCTAAATTTTCTGAGTAAAGCACCAGTCCTGCAAGGCGAAAGTTAAACTTAAAAAGTTTATAGGGTAAGATTTTCACCAATTTTCAGTAATTGTTCTATTTTCGCCCTAATCTCCTAATATATTCGATATTATTACTTAGTTAAAGAGGTCTTCTGACACCTATTATAATTTTCTGCTAAATGCTATACTATTTTTTCCAAGCATCTAAGTAATAATTCTAGGTTGTAAGGAAAATCTTTACCATGTCTTCTAAAAAGACAGACACTCTGTTGAATTGGTTGATAACTATAACAGTTATATTTGGCTGCTCATTGATTGTAATTTTCTTTGCTTTGTCCAGTATTAAAGAATTGTCAATTCAGGAAAAGATTGAGTATAGAAACCAAGCTTTAACAACTACTGCAATAGTTTTTCTGGCATCGGCGGCAATGTTTAATACCTATTACGCAGCAAAGCGGGCCCAAGCGATGCAGAAAAATGCGATCGCAGCTGAGAAAAACCTAGAAATTGGCCTTCAAAATGCCAAACTCAATCAAGATAGATTGATTTCAGAACGATTTATGGGGGCAATTGCCCAGCTTGGTCATGATAAAGTTGAAACCCGAACAGGTGCAATTTATGCCTTAGAAAGAGTTGCTCAGGATTTTCCTAAAGAACACTGGACAATCATGGAAATCCTCACTGCCTTTGTGCGAGAAAATGCACCTATCCAGCAGGTAAAGGTTGAGCAACAAAAGCCGGAATATACACCAGATGCTTATTCAGGTAGGCGTAGAGTTGGGCCGCGTCCGACACAGCAGTTAGAGCAAAACCTCCATGAAGAATTTCCAACAATCCGCACTGATATTCAAGCAGCCCTAACTGTTATCGGCAGGCGTAATTTACTCGAAGACCCAAAAGATCAGAAACTTGATTTACGTCATATCGACATCAGACGAGCAGACCTGCTAGGAGTTAACCTGCAACAAGCAGATTTACGTGGTTCTGACCTGAGTGGGTCTGACCTGCGTGGAGCAGACTTGAGTGAGGCTGACTTAAACGGCGCTAAACTCATTAGGTCTATTCTCTATGAAACCAAATTACTGAAAGCTAGCCTCTGTGGAGCTAATCTATATTGCGCTAATCTTAATCGTGCTAATCTCTCAGGGGCTAACCTGCGTTCAGCCAACCTTTCTGGAGCAAGTCTGCGTATAGCGAATCTCCAAGGAGCAAACCTCTATAAAGCCAACTTGCAACAAGCAACTTTGAAAGTCGCCAATCTATCTGGAGCAAAGCTGTTTTTAGCTAACTTGCAAGGTGCAAAACTGGGTAAAGCCAACCTAAATCTAACGGGTTTGATTGGTGCTAACCTTTCAGGGGCTAACCTGAATGGAGCCAATCTTTCAGGGGCTAACTTGAATGCAGCCAAACTCTACCAAACAGAAGTCTATTTTGCCAATCTCTCAGAAGCCAGTTTAACGGAAGCTGACCTGCATCAGGCAAACCTGATTGGAGCCAACCTGCATAGAGCAACCTTTTATCAAGCTAACCTGACTCAGGCAAACCTGATGGGAGCTAACTTCTTAGAAGCTGACCTCAGTGATGTCAAACTGGAAGGGACAATTTTAACAGGGGCTAAAAACTTAGAGTTGCATCAGATTAGAAAGGCACTTGGCGATCGCACTACTCGCCTACCTGATTATATAGAAGCACCGACAGATTGGCGGCAATCAGGTTGAGTTAACGCAGCATCAGTTAGTTATTTGGGTGCATTCTACCGTTTTCACTTCAGCTTATTTTTCCAGACTCCAACCCAGTGCTAAGGCTACTTCAGCAGCTAATTCTAGCGGATTGAATGGTTTAGCGATCGCACCAATCATTCCCATCTGATTATAACGACGGCGATCGGAAGCCTGGATTTTGGCAGTTAACAAAATTACGGGAATCTTTTTAGTTACCGGATTAGCTTGTAACTTTTCAAAGGTGGCAATCCCATCCATCTCTGGCATCATTACATCTAGTAAAATCGCATCTGGTTGGTAAGTCTCAGCTTTCATTATCCCCTCTTCACCTGAACTCGCTGTTTCAACTTTCCAGCCTGCAACTGTTTCCAAGCAAATCTTGGCAACTTCTTGAATATACTGCTCGTTATCGACCACTAGAATTTGCTTTGTTGCCATCATTACTATCCTCTTTTTGGTTGTGATTCAATACTTTTGAGTTAAGCATTTTTCACTCGGAATCGGGTTTGGCGTAAAGGATACTGGTTACAATACTTTTCAGTTAAGGGGGAAAGGGGAAAGGGAAAGGGTTTAAGTTTACCTTTACCCCAAACCCAGTAAGCTTTCCCCAGACCAAAAGAGAGATTGTTGGGTTTATCCGAAAAGTATTGATACTGGTTAAAGGTTTTTTCTTTCCCCTTTTCCCAAAATCCGATAAATATTGGGTTGTGATTAATTCGCTGAAGTAACTCCATCAATCGTTGTTCAAATTCCTAGGGACAACACGCCCTTTGGTCAAAAATTCTGCATCTTGACTTAGGCGGCTATTTATAATTTGCTCGTGACGACTATAAATTACAGGAATATTGGAAGAGTTTTGTAAATCAGTATGTGGTAAAGTCCCAAACAACGGCAGAGTGACGTAAAAAGTGCTACCTTCGCCCAATATACTTTCAGCCCAGATGCGTCCGCCGTGCTGTTGCATAATGCTTCTACAAATTGCTAAACCTAAACCAGTACCATCATGGTTACGCGAATCTGAAGAGTCAACTTGTTGAAAGCGCTCAAATATACTCTCAAGTTTGTCAGTTGGGATGCCGCGTCCGGTGTCTTTGACTGTCAAAAAAACTTCGTCACCTTCTTGTTGTGCCCCCAACCAAACCGTAGATCCGGCAGATGAAAATTTAATGGCGTTACTCAGTAGGTTAGTTAAAGTTTGAACAATGCGATCGCAATCTGCCAATACTTGACCAGATAGGGCAGAAATGGATAGTGTCACTCCGGCTTTGTCAGCCAAAGGCTGGATAACATTTACTGCTTGAGTAATCAAATCAACGATATTGCAGATTTCTGCTTCCATCTTCGCCTTACCCGACTCAATACGCTCAATGTCTAGAATGTCGTTGATTAAACGTACTAGGCGTTCGGTGCTATCAGCAGCAATTTGCAACAGACGTTTTCCCTGCTCTGAGTCTGTCGCTAGCAAACCACTGGCTAGCATTCCGAGAGAGCCGTAAATCGAAGTTAAAGGTGTGCGGAGTTCATGACTAACAACAGAGACAAACTCATCCTTCATCCGTTCGATTTGTTTGCGCTCTGTGACATCTCGTAAGATAACTGTATAAAATATTTCATCACCCATATCTATTTTAGAGATAGAAGCTTCTGCTGGAAACTCACTTCCATCCTTTCGGCGACCATAAATTTCACGCCGTTCTCCCATCCGCCGGGCAACATTGGGAGATTGCCCAAAGTCAGCTACGTGTTGACGATGTGCTTGGAAAAAGCGCTGCGGTAAGAGTAAATCAAGACCTTGGCCAATCACTTCCTGGGCAGAGTAACCAAAAATCTTCTCTGCTCCTTGATTAAACAAGGTGATATTGTGGAACCCGTTGATAGAAATAATTGCATCATCAGCAATATCTAAAATTCGAGCAAATCGGGCTTGAGAAAACCGTAATTCTTCCTGCGTTTGCTGACGTTCATCAAGTTGTGACTGCAACTTCTGATTCACACTTATTAACTCAGCCGTTCGCTCTGCTACCCTCAACTCTAATTCATTAATAGCTCGGTAAGAGGAAGATGGGAAAGATGAGGGTAAATTTACTTCCCCTGCTCCCCCTGCCCCGTTTACTTAAGCGATCGCTGCTCTACCGTATTATGTAAAGGTATAGAAAGAGAAAACTCCGCTCCTTTTCCCGGTTCGGATATTACACTTATTCGTCCGCCATGTTTTTCTACAATCGAGTGGCTAATTGATAATCCTAAACCTGTTCCTGTGCCTATAGGTTTTGTTGTGAAAAATGGGTCAAATAGGCGCTGTTTCACCTCGTCAGACATCCCAGATCCATTATCTGCAATTTGAATAGTTACTGTATCAGCATCAGTCATTTTGGTACGAATTTGGATAGTGGGAATTTTTATTTGTCTTTCTTCATTTGTGAATGCTGAATCCAAGGCATCAATAGCATTGTTCAGAATATTCATGAATACTTGATTGATCTGACTGGCGTAGCAACTAACTTCTGGCAACTGTGCATATTCCTTAATTACATCGATTCCGGGGCGGTGTGCTTTCTCTTCTAGACGGTGGTGTAAAATTAACAGGGTGCTGTCAATGCCTTCATGAAGATTGACACTTTTCATTTCAGCCTCATCCAAACGCGAGAAATTGCGGAGAGAAAGGACAATTTGACGAATGCGATCTGCCCCCACTTTCATTGATTGCAGCAATTTTTGTAAGTCTGGTTTGAGAAAGTTTAAATCTATTGCCTCTAGTTCTTCTTGAATCTCAGGAAACGGTTGAGGATAGTAGTGCTGATACCGCTCAACTAGATGCAGCAAATCTTGGCAATACTCATTGGTATAGGTAAGGTTGCCATAGATAAAGTTAATCGGGTTGTTAATTTCGTGGGCAACACCTGCTACCATTTGTCCCAATGAAGACATTTTTTCAGTTTGAATTAGTTGGCTTTGAGTGTGTTGCAGTTCCTCTAAAGTTTCCGAGAGATGCTGATTTTTATCATTCAACTCCAGAGTTCTCTGCTCTACCTTTTGCTCTAAAGTATGGTTGTAATCTTCTAATTGAGCTTTTGCTACAGCTAGATTGTTATACAACATGGCATTTTGCAGCGAGATGGCAGCTTGTGCTGTAAGCAACCGTAAAACCTCAAGACGGTTTTGGGTAAAGGCTCCAGTTGTCAAACTGTTTTCTAGGTATAGGATGCCAATTAGTTGGCCACGATTATGAATAGGCGTACATAGCAAGCTTTTAGGTTGCCATAGAATGATGTAGGGATCGTTGGCGAAGGTAGTTTCCTTGCGGGCATCATCTAACACTAGGGTTTCGGTGGTGCGCGATACATAATTCACAACTGCTTTGGGAACATCTTGACTAGCTGAAAGAGGAAGGGAGTGCAGGTTTATTCTCCCCAAGTTTTCATCGGTAGGCGTAGGGTGTGGCAGAAATTGCTGTTCTTCAAAGATCGCTTGACTAGTTTTTTGAGCCACAACAACCCAATTATCCTCTTGAAGCAGCAGAAGGACTGATTTATCAGCCCCGGCATTTTCGATTACAACCTGCATCAGGGTTGTCAACAGCTTTTCTAACTCAATTTCTCCAGCCAGTGCATGAGAGGCTTTCATCACCGTTGCTAAATCTAATGCTTCAGTCCCAGTGGAACTACTTTGGTTGAATCCGATTGTAGTGGTGAGGGTTGAAGAAGTAGTTTCATCCTGCTGAAACAGCTTAAGCAATAATTGAGAATATTGGTGTTGCAACTGGTTAACTTTGGCGATCGCTCCCCAGCTAAGGTAAGTGTAATAGGCGTTTTCTAGGTAAATTTGCGCGATCGCTTCTTTGTTCCATTCTAAATAAAATCGGGCAGCCAGTTCATTGGCGAGGGCTTCTTCCTGAATATATCTATTGGCTTTTGCCTGTGCGATCGCGCAATCGTAATGATCCACTGCTTGAGCCATCTGTCCCAACACTCGGCATTCTTCGGCTTTCACCAATTCAAATTTGTGCAAATAATTCATGGGTGCGTGGTGCGCCCATGTCTGCATTTTTTCTTGGTTTTCTGTAACCCGTTCTAGTAATGTTTTTTGGCGAGAGGCTATAGCTGTGCGATACTCTGCTAAAGCCGTCAAGGAATCATAAAAATAAAACATCGGCACAGTGGCATAGCCCGTTCCCGCAACTAGATATTCTCTAGCTTGAGCGGCTGTTTCCACTGCTTGAGAAAGGTTTTCAAACAGATAACAGAGAATCAATTTGTGGAGGAAGAAATAGTGAAGCCCTGTCAATTCATTGGCTTGAACCAGTTGATTCACAAATTCGGCTTCGTTGAGTGCTTCGCCTGTTATAATACAGGGATTCTCAGCTTTGCCAAGCAAATTCAAAACTGTTTGCCAGAAAATACGGCAATAGTTTAGAGTCGTACCTTGCTTAAAATTTTCCAAAACATGACAGTAAGCCCGGATATCTTCCTCTAACGAGTTCAATTCTCGACCGAGAAAATAGGAATATTGGCAGATATCTTTGGTATTGAAACCTACGTAGTATACATTTCCAGTTTCTAGAGCAATCTTGTAACCATCCAGCATTAACTGCAAAGATTTTTGCAGTGGAGACTTCAAATAGGTGATGAAAGCACCTACGACATAAAATACTGTGGGTTTGATGTCGCTAATATTAAATTTGTCAGTTAGTGCCAAGGCAAGATTGCCAACTCGATCGGCTGTTTCAATATCCTGAAGAATTCCGCTCAAAAGAATGCCATAACAGCCATAACAAAAGGCAGAAAATGGAGCGTTGCCATACTCAATAGATGCTTGGACTTGAGACAAAACCAGTAGTGGAAACAGATTAGGATCGGCAATGTAAACGGCTGGAGCAACGTTTGCCACAATTCGGGTGACAGCTAGCTTCTCTGCGGCTACCATCACAGGTAAGTCAACCAATTCTGCAATATCACGACCGTTAATCAGATTAGCAGTTTCTTCCAGGGCTTGCTGAATGTCTTGTGGGGTGGGTGTTTCTGGGAAAACCACGCCGAATTTACTCATTCCTTGACGTGCGATCGCGATCGCCCCCAGCACATCATTTTTAGCTGTATACGCCTGGATTTTGGTTTCGTAAATGCCGACTTGATCCAGTGGAGTTTTGGCTTGCTGGATAACTGTTTGAGTCAATTTTTCCATCTGTTCATACGCGCCACTAAGATAAGCAGCATCGGCGGCTGATTCGTGCAATGCCAGAGCTAATTCATACTGACTTTGCCAACAGTCACTTCTCAATAAACGAATCCCAGTAGTTAAATACTCAATTGCTACCTGGTAAGCTGTGGAAGATTTGGCTTTTTTTCCTGCCGATAGGTTGAGTTGTGCCAGTCGATCGCGATCGGTTTGAGATGCGATCAGTTCTATGCCAATATTCAATTGATTGACAATTTCAAAAATCAGCAATTCTTGCTCAGTTTCCGGGGTATTGCTCAACAGCAATTGACCAATCTTTAGGTGAGTTGCTGGTTTCTGATAGTCTGGAATTAGTGAATAAGCGGCTTGTTGAATGCGATCGTGGAAAAATTTGTAGGTAATAATTATTGGTGTGTTGTCATTTGTCAAATCATCCATGACAACAGACTCATCCTGAAAAAATGTATATCCTTCCCCACTGGGTAAGATCAATTCATCCTTGAGGGCTGGCCACAAATCTGCTGCGGTTTGGACTGGAGATTTTTCATAGACAACTGATAAGGTTTCTAAATCAAACTGATTGCCGATACAAGCAGCCAGTTTGAGAACATTCTGAGTCTGCTGTGGTAATTTGTGGAGTTGCACCGCCACAAACTCGACAATATCTTCTGTAAAAGACAGCGCCCGAATTTGAACTAGATTGCACTGCCAATCTCCCGTTCTGCTGGCAAAGGCGATCAACCCATCTTCATGCAGCGATTTGAGAAACTGGTTAGTGAAAAATGGATTACCTTTAGTCCTTTGATACACCAGATTGGCGATCGCAGTTGCTTGTTCTGTTGAATATTTGAGGGTATCTGCAATCAGTTGATTTAGGTCGGTTTCGGTAAGGGCAGAAAGAACAATACTACTAACTGTAATCGCCTCTTGACGCATTTCCTCAATGGTCAACATCAGGGGATGGGCTGAGGAAACCTCATTATCCCGATATGCTCCAATCACTAATAAATAAGAGTTGCTGGCTTCACTCATCAACAGATGCATCAGTTTTAAAGAAGCCGAGTCTGCCCACTGTAAATCATCAAGGAAAATAACTAGGGGATGTTCTTGGGTTGTGAATACTTGAATGAATTTCTGAAACAGCAAATTGAAGCGGCTTTGGACAGCAGTACTCGATAATTCCGGGAGTGAGGGCTGTTTTCCAATGATTCGTTCGAGTTCTGGAATCACCTCAATAATTACTTGACCACTTTCACCCAAGGTAGATAAAATTTGAGTCTTCCACTGGTCAATTTGAGCATCACTCTCTGTCAGCAGTTGTGCCATTAAGTCCCGAAACGCTTGCACCAAAGCAAAAAAGGGAATATTCCGATTAAATTGATCGAATTTGCCCTTGATAAAGTATCCGCGCTGACGGGTGATTGGTTTATGAACTTCGTTGACAATTGCTGTTTTCCCAATGCCAGAGGAACCTGCCACCAGCATCATTTCAGAGGTTCCCTGGCGCACCCGTTCAAAAGTTGCTAGCAGCATGGCCACTTCTACTTCCCGTCCATAGAGTTTTTCGGGAATCGCAAAGCGATCGCAAACGTCCCTGTACCCTAGCTGAAATGGGATAATATTTCCACTTTCTTGCAATTGCTCCAAACAAATTTGCAGATCGTGCTTTAGCCCTAATGCACTCTGATAGCGGTCTTCAGCATTCTTTGCCATCAGTTTCATGACGATATCACAGAGAATTTGGGGAATCTCTCCTCTATCATTTAAAAGTGGTGGTTGTTTTGCTATATGACAATGCACCAATTCCATCAAATCATCCGATTGAAATGGCAATTGCCCAGTTAAGAGTTCATAGAAAGTGACTCCAAGAGAATAGAAGTCAGTGCGATAATCAATCCCCCGATTCATGCGCCCGGTTTGTTCAGGGGAGAGATAGGCAAGAGTTCCTTCTAAAACAGTCGGGCTGGTTGAAAGTTGGTTAACTCTCGGCAGCAGTGAAGCAATACTAAAGTCAATGAGTTTGACCTGCTTTGTGGTAGGGTTTATCAGGATATTGGCGGGTTTGATATCCTTGTGGATGATTTCGTGATGGTAGAGATCAGCCAGAATATCGGCAAGTGCGATCGCAATCTGTAAAAACTCAGTCAAAAAATCAGGATGCAGATGTGAGGAATTTTCCTGATTTCCTGTCTCACCGAGCCCTTTCCTTCTAAAAGCAGTGTACTCCTTCAAAGAAATTCCACCAAAGTCTTCTAAAATCAAGGCGGGTCGATTTTGACAACTTTCCAGACTATAGATCCGAACAACCCCAGGAACATTTAAGATTTTCGTAATTGAGTACTGATTCCTGAATTGAGCCAACTCAATCACACTGGGATAAGAATTTTTCAGAAGTTTGATCACAACAGGGGTTTGATCGGCTTCTCGCCAACCTCGGTAAACCAGGGTGCGAGTGCTGGTGTAAATTCTTTCACCAATCCCATAACCGGGAACATCAACTCGATTTTCTACCATAAAGCTTGCGACTGGATAACCTGAGTTCAGTTTTCCCCGATTAACTCGAAGTATCACAATTCATGCTGTAATTTTCTGAAGGTAAAAAATTGAGAAACCCGGTTGATTTTGCTCAACCAGGTACAGTTAAATACTGTTCATCTAGGGGTGATACCCTGTGGGTTCGCTTTTGGCATTCTTGCAGAGTAGCCGCTTTGCGTCTACTGCGTGTATTTTTGTACAACCACTATTATAAAAAAATGTTTGAAAAATCGTTAATAGCAGGTTGCTTAAATGAATGAGTTCGATCAAACTTTAGAAGATCAGAGCATGAGCTATGTGGGAATGATTGCAAAGTTTCCACTGGGTGTTCACGACCTCAAGTCTTTTATTACTCCTGAAAACCATCTATTCGTTCTTTCTCATCTGGGAATCCCAGCCATTGACATCAAGCAATGGAAGTTGAAAATTTCGGGATTAGTAGAGCAAAGTCTTGAGTTGTCATATCAGAATTTGCTGAGTCTAGAATATCGTGAATTAACTGTTTTCCACCAATGTTCAGGCAATCCGCTTCAACCCAAGGTTCCGACAAGACTCATTAGTAATGTGACATGGGGTGGAATTTCGCTCAGAGCAATTCTTAATCAATTGCAAGTAAAACCTGAAGCTCGTTATATCTGGTTTGCCGGAACTGATCGCGGTGTTTATGAGGGAGTTTCTAGCGATTCATATATAAAAGATATTCCGATCAAAAAAGCATTGGATAATGATGTGCTGCTGGCGTACAAGCTGAACGGTGAGTTTCTGTCAGCAGAGCGGGGTTTTCCTTTGCGGCTGGTGGTTCCAGGCTACTATGGCACGAACTTTGTCAAGTGGCTCTCACATATTTATGTCACAGATCAGCGATCGCCAGGGCCCTTTACAACAACTTTCTATAACGATCGAGTTGGAGGCGATGATGCGACTTTAAAACCCGTTTGGGAAGTTGCACCGGAGTCTGTAATTGTTCATCCTTCTCAAAATGAAGTATTATACCTTCAACCTCAAACACATTGGGGTTGGGCCTGGGCATCCAAGGGTATCCAGTCGGTGGATTTTAGTACAGATGGTGGTATCACCTGGCAAGCTGCTGAAGTTGAAGCACGGTTGCAATATGCTTGGCAACGATTCACGTTTCAATGGACTCCAACAACGCCAGGACAATATAGCTTAATGAGTCGAGCCACTGATTATGATGGAGCAATTCAACCAATTCAGCAAGAGCGCAATGCTGTTTATACAGTAGCTGTCACTGTTAAAGAAACGACGATAAAAGGCTTTGACTCTTTTACCGTCGTCGAATGAATGAAAATTGAGCAGATAGTTTAGGCAGATGTTAGCGATCGCTCTGGTTCGTACACTTTAGAAAATGGTTCTTGATAAGAATGAGTCTTAATATAAACCAAAAACTCATTGATCAAGTCTGTAAAATACACAAACGCCACATCAATTAATTCAAGTGCTTGTTGACGAATTTCTTCCGACACCTCAATTTCTCTCATTATTTGCAAAGAAGAGGGAGTATGAAGAGTGTGGGTATTTTCTATATGGTTATGACGCATACCAAAGTAACGGAACTCTGTTTGAGTCATTTCTTGCAGTTGCAAGGCCGCAGACATGGTTGAACGAAAAAAAACATTCGCCGTCACCTCGGATACCTCAATGGCAACCAATCTGATGATAGGATCTGCTCCCCGAGTATACCGCTCAAAGATAGGAAACATCGAACGGGAAACCTTAGTATGATCGCTCCAAAGGAATCGCACCGCATCACTAAACCGCATAGGATAGTCAATCCCCATCTTTTCCATGTCTTCTAGTAACCATTGCCAGTGAAAATGTTCTTCGTGCGTGTGCAGATTTACCATCTCTTGAATGTAATTAGTCGTTGGCTCATCTCTAAGAACTCGTTTGCATAACTCACTGAACTCCAGTGCCAGTGGAGCAATCACAGGTGCAAATGCCAGTCTCTGGCGTGGATCAATGGACTCGTCTTTCATATACTCAAAGAACGGTAACTTGGCATATTTCTGGTTCTTCTGCTCAATCAACTCAAGAATTGATTTCATTTTCATTTTCATGTTCCTAACGATAGACAAATGGGTTTGTAACCGACTTGGTTATCCAGTCAGCCATAGCACTACTTAGGCTTTTGCCTGAGAGAGTGCTTATTGAGAAAGTCAGAAAGTTTGTTAGCTTAAGATGCTGCCACAGCGATTGTAATTGCTATCAAAACAAACAACTTACTTCATAAACTGTGGCAGAAAATGTTATGATAACTCTCCTCACATTTGTGTAAAGAGCTAACAGTAACTCAAACTAAACTATTTTTCGATGACGCAATAAAGTACATACAAATGTACTGTTACCACCTTTTGGTAAGATCGTAACTTTAAAGATTAGTCATTAAAAACCGTAAAATTACGACTTAAATAAATTATTTATTTGAATTTTATTATTCAAAACTGCTGCAATGTCAGTAGTTAATTTTAAGAGAATGTTTTTATAGCTGGACTTATTGAAGTAAAGATGAAAATTCTTACGGTAAAGTTTAAAGTATAGAACTTTACTTTAAACACCTGTAAAAAAAAGAATGTCAGTGATGCTATAATTACCAGTATAATCGTATAAAAAGTTTTATGATATAAATATATTTCTGTGGGGAATCAGGTGATTTGAAAATAATAAATGTATGCGATGGTGTATTGCAACAGATAATTATTAAAATTCCCTTATTTTTGAGCTAATGTTATAGCTACTTGCAAAAATTGTAGTATTTCCCATATCTTCATTAGCTTTTGAAAGAAGTCAGTAAATCATGTGCAATGGATGTATCAGCAGCATGTTTAATTACATCAAATGGCATTCCCAATCTTTCGGCAATATCTAGTAGAGTATACTGATACCAATTCTTTATGAAGCTGCGCCAAACTATATGAGGAACGAACCGCAAAGGACGCATACTCCTACGGAGAAGCAAGCTACGCGCAGCGTCTCGTCAGAGAAGAACACAAAGGAAGAAAGAAGAAGCAAAGGAAATTTGGCGCAGCTTCACAAAGAAATGGTATGAGCTACTGACTCAATGTATCACTGGAGCCAGCAGCCTTTAATCAGCCATTCCCATGCTCTGTATGAGCCCATGTGCCGAAATTACAACCAATTGCCAATCAACACATAGGCAGACCAAAAGCTTGGTGCTTTGTAGTTAGGGTGTTGCAACAGTTGTAGCTGGGCACGGTGGACAGCTTTGGCTTTAGTGATTTTGCCACTCTTGAGTTCTCGATAAAAGGCACTAACAAACATTGCCGTTGATTCATCATCAATCTGCCACAGTGAGGCGATGGTACTGCGTGCCCCAGCTCGGACAGCTGCTCCTGCAAGACCCAATGCTGCACGGCTGTCTCCTGTTGCTGTCTGGCAAGCACTCAAAACGAGTAGCTCTACTATAGTTTTGCCCTGACTGCGAAAAAGAGTATCAAAATCTTTGACATTGATCTGACCATCGAAATCCAAAATAAAAGTGTCTTCAAGGCGGGAACTAAACTGACCATGAGTTGCTAAATGCACTATGTTGAATGAAGCAGCATTAATTTCACCCTCTAAATTCTTTTTCTTAAAATCTCCATCTAGTAGGCTAGTTGTCGAGACTCCTGCTTTGGTAATGCCGTCAAATTCAGATTTGATCGCAAGCAACGGTGCAAACTTGGAAAAACCTGGTGGTGGCTGAGTCAGTCCTGCGGTTAGCGCTCTTAGCTGCTGTTTTACCAGTGGTTTAGGATCGAGGAGTTGCAGACCCACGCTCAGAGCAATTGCATATTTCTCTACCAAGTATTGCTTACCATCATATAGAGCTGCCATTGGTAAATTGCGTAAGGGGCCATCTAGGACAAACACTAGGGTATCTACCCCACTGTTTTGCAATTTTGACTCAATGGGTTGAAGCAGCCAGTTGTAAACTTCATGCGCCTGGGTTTGGACGGCTTTGGTAGCAGTGGGATTGACAAGACTTTTTCGCAGTTCTAGTAACAATTTCTCTACTTCTGTATGAGAAATCTGAGTAGTGTAGCTTTGCAGGGGTTGTTTAGGAATTTTGACAATTACCTGAAGTTCGTCAGGAAGAATAATTGGATAAAGAATGGCAGCCGTGGGATTATCTTTATCCACCATTTGATCGAGGGCTACTCTCTGTCCTTGTAGGCAAGCTTCTCGAAAGAAGTCGTCTAATTCTGCTAGTTGGAGTGCTTCAATGCGTTGGCGTGCTTTCTCCAATATTTTTTGATCTGGTTTTCCTTCTTGGGATTTTAGCAGTAACTCTACTGACTCTCGGTAGATGGGTTCTACGCTGTCCCGAAAGTTGAATTGTACATCCTGGTTAACTACGTCTTTATTGACTACTAAATCTCTGCGAAGGGACTGGAGAGTGTCTACAGCAGAATCATAGGCTGCGATCGCACCATTCATATCTTTTTTTGCCCGCAGTAATCTACCTAACTGCCACTCTAAGGTGTAGGTGATTTCTGGTGCATTACTGCTCTGTGCTAAAGCTAATCCTTGCCGGGTAAGCTCTTGTGCGTATGACAATTGTCCGGTTTCTTCATACAAACCGCCTAAACTCTTTAGTGAGTATGCTTCTGCCCGCTTGTCCCCTAAACTGCGAGATTGTTCAATAGCCCTAGCGAGTAATACTGCTGATTCTTTGGTGCTAAATCCTGAGTAGTAATGCTGACTAGATGCTTGCAATATACCACCCTTGACTTTTGCCAAACTTTGGGAAAAGTTAACGTGAGCGTAAATGCTAGCACGGCTGGGAGGAAGTTGAGCTAGTTCGGACTCAATCAATGGTAAGAGGGTTTGAACCTTTGCCCATTGTTGATCTTGAATCAGTAGGCTCAGGTGATTGAGTTGGGCTTGGACTTTTATTAAGGGTGAGGGAGATGCTGCAACTGTTTCTTGATAATAGGCGATCGCCAATAGGTTATTTTGTTGTTTACGGGCATTATTCCCCAGGCTGAACAGACTGGCTGCAATATCTGCGCTTGATTGCAGATTTCGAGCAATTGTCAGACTTTCTTCTAGCGCCAGACGTGACTTTTCCAAATCGCCCACTACTAAAAGAGCATCACCGAGCGATCGCAAACTCACTGTCTTTTCTATCGAATTTGGTTGAGATTTTAATGTCTGACTTACCCGATCGAGTGTTTTGACAGCGCGGGGGTAAAATCCTTGGGTTCGCCACGCTTGTGCTTGATTGATTAGCGATCGCACCACACCACTTTGATTATCTGCTCGCCTGTAAATTTCTTCTGTCTGCTGCCAAGTTGCTAAAGCTGCCTCGGCTTGTCCCATTCTCAGTTGAAGACGACCTTGAATATCCAGTGATTGGGCTAAGATTTGAAGATTTTGGTTTTCATCTTGTCCTTTGATCAAGTTTAAGCTTTCTGTAATTGCCTGCTGTGCTTGACTCCATAAACCAAGTTGCTGGTAAGCTAGCGAAAGATTACTCAGTGTCGCTGCCTGTCTGAGGCTTTCTCCTTGCTGCTTATATGCTTGGACAGTCTGTTGTAATACTTCTACTGCCTTGGCAAAGTTACCAGAATTGTATAAAAATTTTCCCTGTTCTAGTAGCGAACCTGGGTCATTAACTACAGCCAGCGATGTCAAATTGTTAATCTGTAATTGAGATGAAGAATTAATTGAGCCAGGAACTTTTGCTAGCACGGGTGAACTCAATATGCATAGCAAAGCTATTAGAAAGTACAAAGGCAAACGCAAAAATTGAGCCAGTGTTGTTTTATGCCAACGCCCTGGCTGCTTTTGTATTTTAACTTTTACAGAATTCGCGCCAAAAATCCTAGTTGTTTTAGCCATAACCATGACAGGAGGTAATTGATAACCAGGAACGCACAGGATTTACTGTAGTTTGGGCTACCACGGTAATGTTACCATTCACATCCATTACTCATGCCTGAGCTTCCACAATCTTATTTATCATGGCTTGGATAAGGTTTTACTATCTAAACTCCATTGTCACTGATTCCAGATAATTAGACATCTTGCAAAAGTAACAAATGCCAAGATGTCGGGGAAAGGTTAAAGGGTAAGGGGAAATTTCATCCCTTACCCTTTACCCTTTACCCACTTCTGCAAGAAGTCTATTAGACATCTCTATAAATTAAATATGCGTTATCGATAACCCTTGTAGAGAAGTATTACCATAGCGGGGCCCAATTCAATGCAATAAACCTAATCATTTAAGAACGGATGACTTAATTTCTTGCTCTATCTGATTACTAATAATCTCAGATCCCATGGCAGGTTTATCTAGGTTAACTCTAATAAAATTAGTTTTATCTTTTCCTGTAAATTTTTTATCATTATCTGAGTCTTTGATAATTTTTATAAAAATTGCATTTTGACTTTGAACAACAACCCAATTGATGATTTGAGTATTGTTTGGGGTAATTTGCTGGAGATTCTTACCTGATAAATCAGAAAGATAACCAACAGTAGCATCTTCGCTGTTGAGTTTTGTATCTATGTTTGTGTCTTGTTCAAGGATTTTATAAAACCAAACTCTTGTAGGCGGCTTCTCTACCGCTTTTACCTCTAATAAATCAAAGGAGGCGATAATGGCTTTTTTATTTAATAAAATATGAGCTTCACCATCTTGCTTTCGATAAAAGATGATGTTAGACAATTGGTTATTTCTTTCATAAGAACGTGAAAGGCTTAAATCAGTTTTTTTATCTTCATTCTGCTCTGGAAGAACAACGGGAATCATTATATAATCTGATTGTTCTTTAATAATTAAATCTCCATAGACAAGATTCGGATCTGGTTTCGATTTATCTGTTGCTTGTGCCTGTTCCGCTTTTGTGATAGTTGAAGACTTACAAGAAAAAGAAAGGAGCGTAATAATAATAGCTGTAGCAATTTTATTTAAAAATCTATTATATTCCATCAATTTTTTTGACACGATACATTGCCATTCTATTTTCCTCGCTGCTTGGAAATGACTTAGTTAGCTTGAGTTTATATTCTACAAAATAAGCCCATGTTAGTGGGCTTATTGATATATACAAAACAAATAAAGTAACCCAACCAAAAGGTTTAACATTTATAAGAAGGGGAAGGGGGAAAGAGGAAAGGTAAAAACCTCGCCCGCAAGTGGCGCGAAATAATCCAAATTTTATGAGGAAGGTAAAAACCTCGCCCGCAAGTGGCGCGACAATCATCATCCCTTTCCCCTTTCCCCTTTAACCTTTTCCCTTTTATTATTTATTGGGCACATTAACTGGCTTTTGTTAAAAAGACTTTAGTTTCCCAACTATCTCTTCAAGCGTCAATTCCTGCACCATCTGCCGTACCGAGAAAATCATATCACAATAAAATACCAAAAACCTGATCAGGGTTGACCAGGTTTTATCGAGTTCACAGATTTCAAATTGTTAAACTAATTAAGTAATTGGAGGTTAATAACTAGGGTGGACTAGACAACTAACAAACTCAGCATTCTTGCGTTTTTCCGCTTTGGGATTTGGCTTTGCCTTTGACATTAGGCTTTTGCCACTTTTGTAATCTTGATATGCTGAAATTTGCTTGGGTTGATGACAGGGGACACTAAGTCATTTACCCTTTTCTTTTGGTTTTATTTTGTTTGGTGTCCTACTATTTAAGTTATCACTTCAGTTTCTAAGTTGCAACTCTTAGTTTACTAAAGTTGATGTTTTGTTAGATTTTGCAATCTAGCTCCAGATATTTGATCCCTGGCTATCTTTTTAAGATATTTGAGGGGATCTTCGAGAGAACAGCATAGCTAATCAAACTGCATTGTCATCAATTGCACATAATTTGACTTTCATCCAGATAATTGCTGGAAATACGTCCAATTGCATCAATTTTTACCAATTGGGCAGGATCAACCTTAATTTGGGTGGCTAATGCGTTGTCTAGTACAACACGGCGGAAATAAACCAATCATTCCAAATCAACGAAACACTTATGCTGTATTCATTTTTAGTTTTTAGTTTTTAATTTTTAATTCCGCCTTGCGGTACTAGTGCTTGTTGGGGATAATGTGCCCTTGCAATAGCATTAATTTGAGGTTGGGCAATTAGCCACGGCAAAGCTAACTGAGCAAGGGTACAATTATAAATAAGAGCTATGGGACGTAATTTTTGTAGCGCTTATTGAGCATGTTCAAAGTTTTCGCGTTGAAACAGTTTATTTTTAGCACGATTATCTGCTGGGTTGGTAGCGATCGCTTGTTTATAACTGCTTTCTAATTCATTCCCTTGGACAGTTTCACACTTTATCGGTCTTAGCTTGAATTAAATCAGAGTTACAGTAGATGCTGATGGAATTGACTACAACTTTTCATGCTCTCAAAGAATGGGCTGTCGCCGTAAATGCCTTGGAGAGTGGCAAAACAATTATGTTGCTTCGCAAAGGGGGTATTCATGAACGAAATGGACATTTCCAAGTTGCCCACAAGCAAATTTTGCTTTACCCTACTTATGAACATCAACAAGCATTTATGCTCAAACCTGAGTATGCTAATTGTGTTTATCCAGTAACATCAGGTTGGCATCCAGAGACAGTTCGCATCGGCAGTTGGGCTGAAATTACAGATATTTTGCCAGTTAGTGACGAATTTCTTGTCAACGCCTTGCTTCCGTTCCATATTTGGAACGAGCATTTTATTAGCGATCGCCTTAAATGGAAACCACGTCAGCCCCTTTATATTCTCCTCCTGCGGACATATAAGCTAACCCAAGAGCAAGAAATTCCTTATTACCCTAAATACGGCGGTTGCAAATCATGGATTGATTTAGATCAATCAATTAACTTGCAAGAAACAACACCAGCTTTGTCTGACTTTGCATACACCCAATTAGTACAGACAATTCGCGGCATTGTCGGCGACAAAATGGCCAGAAAGATTGATATGCTCAATTACAACTCGACTTTTGGCTAAACCTCGGTTGTATTGCTGCTAAGTTTTTCAATTTACAGAGAAGCTATGGTATTTGGAAAACTCGATCAAATTGGGCTTTGATCGCAAAAAAAGCTCGCCCACCAAATATTTAGAGTTTTTCTACAGCGATCGCACGCTGCACTATCCGCTAGTCAGGAGCCAGAATTTAGAACTGAATTTTGGCTCCTGACTTCTGTTTTTTAAAAATACAGCAGATTGCAAATTCCTAACCACCCTGAAAACAGTAGTTATTGCTACACACGATCGCAAAAAACGCGCATAACATTAGAAAAATCTCACCCTAATACATAAGGTGAGGCAAATCTGTTTATCTGCATGTCCAAAAATAGCTCACAAGGGTGAGAAGTAACTTGACAAAAGTCTGATATTATGCGTTAGTTGTTAGCTAAAAGCAAAGGAGTTTGCAATGCATCGACAAATGTGCTGGTTATCTAAGTCTGGTGGCGACGGCGAGAAAATCTTGTATTTGCAGACAGAACCCAATCAGCCTTGGCGGCCCTACACGGCTTTTGGACATTTCACAGTCCCAGATTATCAAATACCAGGTGGTTCTAAAGGTTGGGCAACTTATCAAAAACTTCTCAAAGCAGGTTGGACACTAGTACCTAGCGCACGCGCCAATGAGTTTGGCAGCAGTAGCTACGTAGAGTCAACAATCCAAAATCAATAGTTATTGGTCATTAGTCATTAGTCATTTGTTATTTGTTATTCTGTGCGTCCCTGTGTCTTGCCAGTCGCTCACTCGCTCACAAACCTCTGGGGGAACCTTCACCGCGAGGATCTGCCGCGCCTTCTAGAGTTCCATCAGATGTAACCGCGATCGCGTTACCATTACCCCAAGGAGTAGTTTCCTTTATTTTATGCCCCCGACGGCGTAATTCTTGTAGAGTCAGAGCATCTAAACCCCAGGATTCTACACGCAACTCATCTGGAAGCCATTGATGATGTATGCGTGGAACAGAAACAGCCGCGCCAACATCCATGTTGTATTCCAGCACATTTAGGATGACTTGCAAAACCTGAGTGATGATAGTGCTACCACCAGGCGCACCTGCTGCCATCCGAAAATGACCATTTTCTGTGACAATTGTGGGAGTCATGCTGGATAAGGGAGTTTTGCGGGGTGCAATGCTGTTGGCATCATTACCAACTAAACCAAAGGCGTTAGGTACTCCTGGCGCAGCAGCAAAATCATCCATTTCATTGTTGAGGACAATTCCAGTTCCTGGTGTCACCACACCAGCACCAAAACTGAGGTTAATGGTGAAAGTTAGACTTACAGCGTTGCGTTCTTCATCCACAACCGTAAGATGGCTGGTTTCAGTGGATTCATACCGCGTCGCGTGCAGTTTCAGAGATTGGTGAGATAAAGGAATGGTATTTTCTCCTAAACTCCGATTATTAGCCTGACTAAAACGTTGTAGTGTCTTTCTATCTACTGGCTTGACCTTGGTCGAGGGTCTAGCCACTTGCATATTAATTTCTTGACGGCGTTGTTTGGCGTAAGCTGGACTGAGTAGTTCTTGTACAGGAACTTTGACAAAATCAGGATCGCCTAAATATTCTGAACGATCGGCGTAAGCAATTTTCATTGCCTCTACCATTAAGTGGATAGCGTCAGGATGATGCCATCCCAAAGATTTTAAATCAGTGTCACCAATAATATTTAAAATCTGCAATAGGTGAACGCCTCCCGATGATGGAGGTGGCATAGAGCAAACTTTAGCTTTGCGGAAATTGCCACAAATAGGAGTCCGCCAGATTGGTTTGTAGGCTTTCAGGTCTTCTAGAGTAATTAAACCACCATTTTTTACCATATCAGAAGCGATCGCACGAGCAATACTTCCGGTGTAAAAACTTTGGGGATTTTCGGCAACTGCTGTTAAAGTGCGTGCCAAATCATTCTGCACCAGTTTCTCCCCTGGCTTATAAAATTCACCGTTGTGAGTGAAAATTTCCCGCAGGGCTGGATTTTTGAGAAGTGCTTGCTGGCTGGATTGGTTTGTTTGCAGATAACGCCAAGTTGCGGCATCGCCAAGAATAAAGCCATCTTTAGCAAGTGCGATCGCAGGTTTCATCACCTCTTGCCAAGGAAGTTTACCATAGCGACGATGCAGTTCATAAAGTCCCGCCACCGTTCCTGGTGTCCCTACTGCCAAATAACCATTAATACTTGCATTGGGACGCACCTTTCCTTCTACGTCAAGATACATATTTCTTGTAGCTTTCAGGGGTGCGCGTTCGCGGAAATCTAACGCTTTGATGTCGCCAGTTTTCTCAGAGTGCATCAGCAAAAATCCGCCGCCACCGATTCCCGCTGAAAAAGGCTCAACTACAGAAATTGCAAAGGTTGTGGCTACAGCTGCATCCACTGCATTACCACCTTTGCGTAACATCGAAATTCCCGCTTCACTCGCTAGGGGATGGGCTGAAACTACCATTCCCTTTTTGCTCCGTAGGGGTAAAGTTAAAGCAGCCGAAGCGACTTGGCTATAAACAAAGAGTGTGAAAGAAAAGGCTGCGATGGCTACGTGGGTCGCAGGCATTGCAACTCGCTTGACTTTAGTAACAGTAAGCATTTTTATACCATTTTTCATAAAAACTTATACATATACAGTATCTGGGTGTACTTAATTTATCAGATTTTGATTACCATTATTTGCGTAGCTTGCCGCTGTAGGCATGGCTCTCCCCCTTGAAAAAGAGGCAGGCAGGGTGGTTTCATACAACCAGAGAAAAACTAAAACTGGGTTTCAAAGCCTATCGACCTTTCGGGGAAGCCTAATTTATAAAGTAAATATTAATTAGAATGTGTTACGGCGTTTAGGAATTTGAGTGTTTGAGAAAGTCTAATTTAGCAGTAATGTACTATATTTCCAGGTGTTCTACTCTCAGCGATAACGCACACTACAATTCAACATTTACTTTATAAATGGTTTCTTACAAATATAAAGAGTATGCAAAGATTTTTGGAAAAGATAGACATCTAAGTAAATATTCGATATTTAGTTATTGTTGGGTTATTTTGATGTTTTCTATTTTACAGATAGAAATTCAAGAGCGATGCCTACGGCGGCAAGCTACGCCGACAACAAATGCATAAAAATTCCCTGTTTTAGCCATCTCAAGTTTTCCCTATTTTTAAACTAGTAAGACTTATGCATTGACAAAGCAACTAAATTTTGTGCAGTGCTTAAGACTTAGATAGTCCTCAATACTGAGATAAGTAATGTGTGCAAGCGAATTAAAGGGGAAATCTTTAATGAACAATTGGCGAGTCTATCTATCTAAAGAGTGAATATTATATGCCGAAAGCTTGAACTTTTGGCAAATTATTTGTGCCATCAAAAAGCACTAACTCGATTATTGACAACTGAAGTTACTCCAAAAATCGATTCAATCAGGAAAAAGTTATGGCAATTATCATTGGAACCAGCGGTAACGACACCTTACGGGGCGCTTTTGATTATATCGATTACAACGACATCCTAACTGGTGGCGGTGGCAACGATATAATATTTTTTGACGGCGACTCAAACTACATTAATAAGATCACAGATTTCGGTGGAGTAGGTAAAGGAACAAACCCCACAGCAGCAGTCATTGCCGAAGTGGATACTCTAAATTTCCAGAGCTATAGCGCCTTTACTGCTCAAAACTTGCTCCTCACCCAGAATGGCACAAGTCTGGAAATCGGCTTTCAAGGGTTTGGTAGTTACAAATTCATTCTGGAAAACTTTGCCCTGGAAAACCTTGATAACCTCACCAAATCTGCTGGAGCCACTGTAGATTTGGGCAATATTCTGTTTTATGGGCAAACTACCATCATCGACAGCTTTGATGTCTTCGATGCCAACTCCACCCAAAGCACTGTCTTTAAAAAAAACACAGTCACCTTCCTAAACGACCTAGACAACAATGTTAGTGGCTTTGACAATTCAAATGATGTCATCAATGCTCAGGGAGGTGATGACATTCTTGAAGGCTTAAGTGGCAATGACATTTTGAGGGGTGGCGCGGGCAATAATACCCTCAACGGTGGTGTTGGTGACGATACTTTGTATGCTGACTCCCCCTCAAGCAATAATCTGTTTAATGGTGGCGATGGCAATGATTTTCTCTCCACCTCTGGCGGAGACTACTACAACGCCTACTCACCAAGCTACGACGATCGCTCTTTAGGCAACAATACCCTCAACGGTGGTGCTGGTGATGATACTTTAAATGCTAGCGGTTCATTAGGCGATAACCTCTTAGATGGGGGCGATGGCAATGATTCTCTCTCTATCTCTGGGATTGTAAGGGGTGAGCAGTACACAGGGTCTGACTCTGGCTCAGATGGCGATAACACCCTCAACGGTGGTAATGGTGATGATATCTTGAGTGCTAGTGGATCATCAGGCGATAACCTGCTTTTTGGAGGCGATGGCAATGATTTTCTAGACATCTCTGGCTTTTTGTCTATATATCAAGACTCCTACTTCAACTCGATCTCCTCAGGCAATAACCTCCTAGATGGAGGCGATGGCAATGATACTCTAACAGCCTCTGGTGCCACTGGTAATAACACCCTCAACGGTGGTAATGGCGATGATAGCCTCACAGGTGGTAATGGCAATGATAGCCTCACAGGCGGCGGTGGTAAGGATAAATTTGTTTACGACGGCTTATACGACAACGACAACAGCCTATACAGCGACACCATTAATAATGGCACTACTACGATCGCTGATTTTGATGGAGTAGGTAAAGGAACAAACCCCACAGCAGCAGTTATAGCCGAAGTGGACACTCTAATATTCCAGGACGATAGTAGCTTCACTGCCGACAATTTGCTTCTCACCCAGAATGGCACAAGTTTGGAAATCAGCTTTCAAGGGTATGGTGATACCAGATTCATCCTGGAAAACTTTGCTCTGGAAAACCTAGAAAACCTCACCAAATCTACTGGAGCCACTGTAGATTTGGGCAATATTCTGTTTTATGGGCAAACTGCCATTACCGATAGCTTTGATGTCTTCGATGCCAACTCCACCCAAAGCACTGTCTTTAGAAGAAACACAGTCACCTTCCTAAACAACCTAGACAACAATGTTAGTGGCTTTGACAATTCAAATGATGTCATCAATGGTCAAGGGGGTGATGACATTCTTGAAGGCTTAAGTGGCAATGACATTTTGAGGGGTGGCGATGGCAATAATATTCTCAACGGTGGCGATGGCAATGACACTCTCAATGGTGGCACTGGCAATAACACCCTCAATGGTGGCAATGGCAATGATTCCTTAAATTTCCACTCCCTATCTACGTTAGTCACTCAAACAGTAGACGGGGGAGCAGGTAACGACTTCTTGTCTTTCAGTTATAGCAGTGCTACCACGGGAATTACTTCGACTTTCAATCCTACTACTAACATCACAGTAATTTCTTCGACGGCGGACACAACAGTGTTTAGCTACAAGAATATCGAACAATTAAATATCACAGGTACAGACTATGATGATTATCTTGTGGGAAGCAATGGTAATGATACGCTCCGCCCAGGCAATGGTAACGATACAGTAGATGGTGGCGCTGGTGACGATTTCTTGAATATTAGTCTTTCAACAGGGGATCACCTCCTCAATGGAGGCAATGGCAATGATTCTTTACAGGCTTTTAGTTACATCTACGACGAATTCGGAAATTTTGTGAATGGTAGCATATCTGGCGATAACACCCTCAACGGTGGTGCTGGGAACGATACATTAAATGCTTACGGTTTAGCAGGCAATAATTTATTAGATGGGGGCGATGGTAATGATTATCTCTCTGTCATTTATTTCGCCTCTGGTGAGAACACCCTCAACGGTGGTGTTGGTAACGATACATTGTATGGTGGTAGCAGTTCAACAGGCAATACTCTATTAGATGGGGGCGATGGTAATGATTCCCTAATAGCCTCTGATGGCTCAGGTAATAACACCGTCAAAGGTGGCAATGGTGATGATACCCTCAGAGGTGGCTATAGCAATGCTATCCTCATTGGCGGCAAAGGTAATGATTGGCTCTATGGTGAAGGTGGCACTGATACCTTTGTTTTCGATAGTTTCAATGAAGGTCTTGATCTGATACGTGACTTCGCTACCATTAATGAACTAATTCAGGTGTCGGCTGCTGGTTTTGGTGGCGGTTTATCAGCAGGTGTACTTAAGACAAGCCAGTTTACACTTGGAGAATCTGCAACCACTAGCACCCAGCGATTTATTTATAACTCCACTACAGGTGCATTGTTCTTTGACCAGGATGGTAGTGCAGGCGCATTTACTCAGGTACAATTTGCAGGATTATCTCCTGGGTTGTCACTAACGAACAACAATTTTGTGGTTGTTTAATAGTTATTAGAGTTCCATCACTTGGCCATAGAGGACAAGAATAAGACTTACGCACTAAAGCCTAGATCCCCCTAGCCCCCCGATCAATTTGGGCGAACTTCTAAAGCCCCATTTTTAAGGGGATTGGGCAAGCTGAGTGCGTAAGTCCTAGAATTTATGAATCCTGCGATCGCCTATCATCCATGTAATACGAACGGCAATATCTACAATGTGAGCTAATATGGATACCGTAATTACACCACAAAGAATTGAGTTACCACCTGGCGCGGTATTGAAACTTTTAGGAAACTGGCAAGACTATCAAGTATTGAGTCAGCAACTAGGCGATCGCTCTTCGCCTCGCATTAAATATCGACCTGGGGAAATTTTGCTAATGGCACCGCTACCAGAACATGGAAGAGATGCAAGTTTGTTGGCAGATATTGCTAAGGTTTTGCTGGATCATTTAAACCGCATATACGAGTCATTTACGCCCATTACCATGAGCTTGCCAGAAATTAGTGGTATTGAACCAGACTATTCCTTTTACATTGAAAATTGTAGAGCAGTAGTCGGTAAAAAAAGAATTGATTGGGAGTCAGATCCACCACCAGATTTAGCAATTGAAATAGACGTTACAAGCTACACCGATATTAATGATTACTTACCGTATCGAGTGCCAGAAGTTTGGATATTAAAGAGTAATCGCCTATTAATTTATAGATTGCAGGCAGAAAGTTATGTGCTTACGGAAAGTAGCTACTTTCCTAACGTCAGAGAAATTGTGCAGCAATGTCTTCAAATGGGCAATGAGCAATCAACAAGTGAAGTCATTAGGTGGTTAAAGAACTTTTTGCATGAACAACAGTAGGGTGTGTTAAGGCTTCCGTAACGCACCATTTCAGGTTGTCAGTGCATGACACTAAAGCTTAATTACGAATTACAAATTACGAATTACGAATTATTTTAATCCCTTCAATTTGCGAAACTCCTGGACAACATCTTTAACATCACGTAATTCACCCTCAACTAAATAATTTAACTGTCGCATTTCATCTGCCGAAATCTTTCCGGCGAGTGAAGCGATCGCTGTTTTTAATTCGGGATATTTTTTTAATATTTCTTGCCGAACAATTGGCACAGTTTCGTAAGGTGGAAAATAATGTTTATCATCTTTTAAGACAACTAAACCCAACCGAGAAATCTGCCCATCAGTAGAATTCCCCGCCACCATATCTACTTGTTTTTGAATCAAAGCACGATATATTAAACCCAAGTCCATGATTTGGGGAGATTTGGCAAAACGTAAATCGTAAGTTTTAGCTAATCCAGGGAAACCATCTTCTCGTTCTAAAAACTCATAACCAAAACCGCCGCGCCACTGTGGTGTATATTGAGTAGCTTCTGAGAGAGTTTGAATATTGTAGCGTTTGGCATCATCACCCCGGACAATCATCGCAAAAGTATTTTCAAAACCCAAGCTTGGCATCACTTCCAAATTGAATTGCTGGGAATATGTTTGTTTTAACCTTTCATAAACTTCTTTAGGGTCATTAACTGCTTTTTGCTTTAAAATTCCCGTAAAAGCTGTACCTGTGTACTCAATATAAGCATCAATCTTGCCAGTAGTAATCGCGTTATGACAAACAAAAGAACCACCCAAACGGGGACGACGAGATACTTTTAAATTAGTTGTTGCTTCTATTTGCTGTGCTAAAAATTCACCTAAAATATCTTGTTCAGTAAAATCTTTGGAAGCAACAATAATATTGCCATTGCTGCTACTATTTACATTTGGTGTACAGCTAGTAATTAGTAATAACAAACTAAAAGTTAAAAAGCACGATGTTAAAAATCTTTTCATTAATTTTTAATTTTTAATTTATTTTCCAACCAGCCAATTGCAAAGTCAGCCAATAATGCAATTACCGCCGCCGGAACTGCACCAGCTAAAATTAACTGGTCGTTAACTACTGATATACCGCGAAAAATAAAGACTCCCAAGCCACCAGCCCCGATCGCAGCTGCAATGGTTGCAATGCCAATAGCAATTACCGTTGCGACTCGTACACCTGCTAAAATTACCCCCATTGCCAAGGGAATCTCAACTTGCAATAACAATTGTCTATCCGTCATTCCCATACCTCTCCCAGCCTCTCGAATCGCTGGATCTACACCAGTAATCCCTGTGTAAGTGTTACGAATTATCGGCAGCAAAGAATATACAGTCAGAGCAACAATTGCTGGTACAGCCCCAATTCCGCCAATTATAGGAACAGGAATAAGTAAACCAAAAAGAGCCAAACTAGGAATAGTTTGCAGGATATTCGCTATGCCGAGAATTGGTTGGCGGAGATATGTTTTACGTGTAATTAAAATACCTAATGGGATGCCTATAAGTATGGCAATTCCAATAGCGATGCCTACTAAAAACAAGTGTTCTAGAGTATGCTGAAGAATTTCTGGGGCATACTTAACAAGAAAGAAATTTTTCATAAATTGTCTTGGAAGGAACGCAGACATTTAAGAAAGGCTAGGCTTTCTGGGTGTTGCGATCGCATAAATTCATCTGTTGTCCCCAATACTACCAATTCTCCGCCATACATTAAACCAATTCTCGATGCCAAAACCAAGGCTTCTTGAATATCGTGGGTGACAAACACAACCGTCTTACCTAACTCTTGCTGCAAACGCCGAAACTCTTGTTGCAGTTCTAACCGCGTAATCGGATCGAGTGCGCCAAAGGGTTCATCCATCAACAATACAGGCGGATCTGCTGCTAAAGCCCTGGCTACACCGACTCTTTGTCTTTGTCCACCCGAAAGTTCGTGCGGGTAACGTCCTGCAAATTGTGCTGGTTCCAAACCCACTAATTGCAACAACTCATAAACCCGCGTTTTTATTTGTTTCGATTGCCAACCTTCCAAAGCCGGGACTAAACCCACATTGCGTTCAACTGTAAAATGGGGAAATAAACCAATTTCTTGAATGACGTAACCAATTTTTCGCCGCAGTTTAATTTCATCCCATTGAGTTGTGGAAATACCATCAAATAAAACTTCGCCTTGTGTAGGTGTGAATAGGCGATTAATTAACTTCATTGTGGTGGTTTTGCCGCTACCACTGCGCCCAAGTAATACTAGTGCTTCTCCTTGGCGGATGTTGAAGTTGAGATTTGACACCAAGGGGCGATGATTGCGGCTAAAGGTGACATCGCGGAATTCAACGGTGGTTTGGTTATTTTGCGGCATTAGTAGCTTTTGGTGGACGCTAGCCTGTTATTGACTATATGTATTATGTGCTGATTTTGCTAGCGTGCTAACGTCCAATTTGTCATGAAGCTGCATAGAATTCGATCCCCCCTAGCCCCCCTTAATAAGGGGGGAACCAGAAAAATATCTATCAAAGTCCCCCTTTTTAAGGGGGATTTAGGGGGATCAAGATATGTGCAACTTCACATTAAATGGGTATAACGTCCAATTTATCAGACAACAGATTTAAGCCCCTCTATGCAGTTTTAGCATTTTCATCTGATGCTTGCTCTGCAACATTTTTCAAGCGGCTCGACCTAATTTTGCGGATGCGATCGCTATAGCGAACACCACCCGCCATCTCATATTCGCGGCTGTCTTTGCCGTACTTGATTGCAACCACCATCAGCATCTTCTCAGAAAGCTGACTCAAGTTTTTTTCCATCTCTTCAATTTCAGTTTTAGAAGAGTCAACTACAGACAGAGCAGTATTATAAACATCAATTTTGTTGCGTAACTGGTCGATTGACTCAACTAATTTTTCTAGACTATAATCTTCATCAAATTTGATGCTTGGAACAATCGATTTCAGTCCGGCGGATCTTAACTGAGCTTTTTCTAGAATGCGGGATGTGCGTTTTTTTCGAGACATAAAATTACTCCTTTAAGATGCTCCTAGAGCTAGCTTGCCTCAATTAAACTATGTTCCGGTTCAGTAAAAGTCGCAAATATTTTTACTAAAGTTTTTGATTGATAACAGTAATTTTTCGTAACTTAATTACTAAATGTTGGTATTTATAGAGATAATTGTTTAAGCTTCATCAAAACTTTAAGGGAGACTGCTCCCATAAGTTGCGAAGCTGCTCTCGTAAGTTGCGAAGCTGCTCCCATAAGTTGCGAAGCTGCTCTCGTAAGTTGCGAAGCTGCTCCCATAAGTTGCGAAGCTGCTCCCATAAGTTGCGAAGCTGCTCCCGTAAGTTGTGTAGCTGCTCCCGTAAGTTGTGTAGCTGCTCCCGTAAGTTGTGTAGCTGCTCCCGTAAGTTGCGAAGCTGCTCCCGTAAGTTGTGAACCTGCTTCAATTTGTTGGGAGTGTGTAGGTAAAACTTTTGTAGGCGATGCCTACTGCGGTAAACAACGCATTTTATGAGAGATAGTAGCGTGTTGTGGAAGTGCGATCGCTTTTTGCCTATAAGATAAATCTACATATTTAGTACACTACTCACCAACAAGTTTAAGTGCTGACTCCAAAACTTGTGTACTGACTCTAAAACCAACCTGAATTAGTTGTTCAAAAATCGGTTTAGCGGCTTCTATCTTACCTTCCCGTTTCGCAAGCAGAATAACACCGAGAGTTCCCCGCACCGGAATCTCTAAAGCAAGTGCTGCGGTTTTGCGGCGCGTAGGCATAGCCCGCCGCAGGCATCGTCTAAAATTGCTTCATAGCCAGGATTGTTATATATCCAGGTGAGAACGTGACTTTCTCCCAAACCAAGACCCCATGCAGCAATCACTGGATCGACTTGTTCCACATCTTGAATATAGCTAGTTCCTTCATTCAAAATCCAGAGTTTTGCAGGGTCATTATTTGGTGCAATGCAGATTTCTTTAACAACACCGCTAGGAATGACAACCTCTTAGGCATAGTATTTTTGTCTTTCCAGAGTGACTAAAGAGGGATTATAGTTAAAAAAAGCAAAAAGCCATGCGATTGTAAGCCTAAATATATTAACAGAATTAAGGTACTTTATCTTACAAAAACTTATCTATCTTAAAGATGTTGAGCCTGGTATCAATGGTATCAAACTCAACGCAACCAAAGTCTTGCATATCTCCTTAAAATAACTGGCGCGGCTGTGCAAATAAAAAAGTTGTAAAAACAAGGGAAAATATGAAATTGCCAAAAACTTCCTCATCCATCTTTTCCAATTCTCCAGCACCAGAAAAAAACCTTCAATTGGCGTATAGACCGTTTGGGAGCCAAATTCAAAAAGTATCAGTTTCACCCAAATCGCAAACAAACATAAGTGATGTTGCCTTTACAGAGCAAAAAATGGAGGCAACAAGACTGGAGTTACAGGCCAAGCATAAGACGATTACACCAGAGGGGCAGGAACGGCTGACTGTATTGCAAGCCAAGATGGATGGATTATTAAATTCTCGACTGGAACACGCAACTCAATTTAGTCATAACTTTGCCAATATTCCACTAAGAAGACCAGATACACCAACACTAATTCAGGAAAAACTGACGATTGGGGAGCCTGGAGATAAGTATGAGCAGGAAGCTGACGCAACAGCACGTCAGGTGGTGCAAAAGATTCATCAGCCACAGAGTGAGAAACTTCAGCGAGAAGAATTGTCTAATGAAGAAGAATTACAAATGACAGCAGGGGGCAGTATCCAGCGAGAGGAATTGCCTGAAGAAGAAAAAAAACAATTACAAATGAAACCTTTGGGAGAAAGTCCTTCACTGCAACGGGAAGAACTGCCTGATGAAGAAGATGAACTGCAAATGAAGCCGATGGTGCAACCTGTGACAAGCGGTGGTATGGCAGCATCACCTAATTTGTCAGCAGAGATACAACGGGCTAGGGGTAGTGGACAGCCGTTGGCTGACAGCATCAGAGTACCGATGGAGCAGGCATTTGGTGCAGATTTTAGTGGAGTGCGGATTCATACTGGTTCCCAGGCTAACCAGTTGAATCAGTCGATACAGGCGAAGGCATTTACAACGGGACAGGATGTTTTCTTTCGACAGGGGACGTATGAGCCAAGGAGCCAGGGAGGGCAAGAATTGTTGGCGCATGAATTGACTCATGTGGTGCAGCAGAGTGGTGGCGCAGTACAAAGAGAAACTACTGTTCAAGGTAAATTAAGAGACACTATAAAGCCACCAGCGTATCAACAAGCGCCAGTTTACTCACCCGCTATTAGTATGGCTCAAACACAGAGTCTCCAATGCTTGCGAACTACAAATGAGTTAAAGTCTGACTTCAGTCAAAGAAAATTAATGGGGCTATTCAACAAGCCAAACAAAGATTTGCAAGAAGTGTTCACTGCTCTTGATGCTTACCATACCCATTACAGAGCCAATGGGGTAATTAGTGATGATTCAAGAAATAGAGAAGAACAAGGAGAAAGTATAAAAACTTACTTGGGTATACTTCTCAATAAGACAAATACTTATGTTGATAAACACAAGAAAGGGAAAAAGACTCACGATATCAAGGAACTGTTAACTGATTCTATAAAAGAGCAGAGAAATATTGATGAAGTTATCCACAGTCCTCAATACACGAATCAGGAGTGGAAAGATGTTCTTCCTAAATGGGAGCAACTGAAATTCCAAGACATTGAAGCGCGGAGACCGAAAAATGGAGAAGACCTTCAAAAAATTGCTGACAAATCAATTTATAAATACCTGTCAAAGATAGTCGATGAAAAGCTATACGGTCAGGAATATAAAAGTTCATCTAATCCAACACAGGCTTTTATGGAAAGAGTCTTAAAAGATTTATCTGAAAGACAGGAAAAACTAAAGACATTAAAAAACGCAGAAGAAATAGATGAAGAAGAAATAGCTGAACAAGAAGAATGGATACAAATGCTCAAGGAGAAAATAATAGATCAAAAAATTACAATCAATCCAGACACGGGAGAATTAGATACAGATGTATCAAAATATAAGGTCGAGTATCTGACAACAGAACACGAACGAGATAAATTTCATCTCACTATTACAAACGGTCAGCTATATCAGAATAAACTGAAGTTTGACACTACCAATATGTTTACTACATTTCAAGGTAGAGGATGGTCACTCTATGTGATGGATCCAAATGGAGAATTCTATGCAGGAAATTCCAAAGTTGGGTTATTTCACCATTCCAGTTTCCTTGCTGGGGGTGCTGTAGCGGGTGCGGGTGAACTAAAGACGAATTCATCTGGCTCTCTTCAGCAAATTAACAACAAAAGTGGTCATTACCAACCCGATCAAGATCAGATGTTCCAGGTATTGACTCAGCTAAAAAGTAAAGGAGTCAATCTGAATATCCCACTTTCTCTAATGAATCAGGAAGGTTTATACGAAGGTGGTGCAGCTAATTTTTACAAACAATATGAAGAGGTGGAAGCTAATTACAAAGAAAGAAGCAAGGAACAACAAATACGATCATCAATACCTCGTACTGATAAAGACCTAAATGAAATTGCGAAGGGTTCACGTTACAAAGATTTGCTGAAAGTAAAAACTCAATACATCGAGCAAGGGAATGAAGAGTTTGTCTCGTCAAAGAAATTCGTACTAGAGAATGCCCAAAAGACCATACAGAAATTCATTGAAGCTGAAAATCGGTTAAAACAACTTGAGGAATCAAAAGGTTTAGATGATCTAAACGATCGAAGCAAAGCACTCCTCGAAACAAAAATAGAGGAGCAAAAGTGGCTAATCAAATGGTTTTCAGACAAATTAGAAGACCAAGAATTCAAACTAAAAGATTCTTCAACGAAGGAACTAGATGAATCTCAGTTTGCTAATTACAAAACTCAGTACCTGACCACTCAACCAGAACGAGAGCAATTCCACCTCTCAATTAACAATAAATTCTCTCAAAATGGCAAGCCTTTCGATACTACTAAGATGCATACAGCATTCTGGGGCAGAGGTGCAGCTATCTATGTGATGAACCCTAATGGGGAATTCTATGGAGGAACGCACAAAATTGGGCAATTCCATCATTCTAGTTTCCTTGCTGGTGGTGCTGTAGCAGGTGCAGGTGAATTAAGGACTAATTCATCCGGTGAACTTAAAGAGATTAGCAACAAGTCCGGCCACTATCGCACAAGTGAAAAACACATTTTTCAAGTTTTAGACGAGCTTAAAGAACATAAGAGTGTAAATATTAAAGTGCCCCTGTTCATAGTGACCAACGAGAAACCAGATGGTGAATATCACCCAGGTGGTGCAGAAAAATTCTACACAGATAAAAAGCTGGAGAATAAACAAGCTGAAAATGATTCAGCAAAGAAAAGCAAGCAGAAAGTTGAGGCTGAAAATAATGACGACGATGACCGCACTAATAAATTTAAGGATAAAGCAGAAAAACGCAAGCATGAAATTGGGGCTGAAAATAAATCAGCAGAAGATTTTGACGGCTATTCTCGTACCAATAAGTTTGGTGATGAAACAGACGAACTCAAGCAGGAAATTGAGCCTGAAAATAAATCAATAGAAGATTTTGACGACTATTCGCGTACCAATAAGTTTGGTGATGAAACAGACGAACTCAAGCAGGAAATTGAGGCTGAAAATAAATCAGTAGAAGATTTTGACGGCTATTCTCGTACCAATAAGTTTGGTGATGAAACAGACGAACTCAAGCAAGATGATGATGAAGAATAAGTTTCAATTTTTTGAAGAATCTATATTTCATTCTGGTAGTGGCGTGGCACAGCTAAATTACTGTATTAAATGTAGTTTTGCTTGAGGAACGTAGCAAGATCCCCGCAGGGTAAAACCCAACATTAATACAGGTGTTGGATCTCATACTTTGCTGCGCGACGCTGATGTGAACGACCCAACCTACAAAATGTAATGCAACATTTTAGTCTTGCCACGCCAGTAAGGTGTGTTACGCGTAACCCCGTAACGCACCACAATAGATATTTAAATGCTGCGTTGCACTTTGTGACAACGCACCCTACTTAATTAAGACTCCATCTCTGCTAATTCTAACCAGCGTTCAGTTGCCACATCGATCGCGTGCTTGAGCTTTTCCACATGATCATACAATTTCTGCACTTCGCTGTAATTCCCCGGTGAAACATTCCCTAGTGTTTTCTCGGCTTCTTCTTTCTCAGCCTCTAACTCGGCAATTTTACCTTCCAACTGCTCAAATTCTTTCTTTTCCCAATTGGATAATCTCCGCCGCTTGGTATTCTCTACATCCTTGGGTGAAGCCGCACCATTATTTTGAACTTCGACATTTTTGGGCTTCTCCTTAGTGTTCGCAGCTTGTTGCTGTGCCTCTTCAGCCTTCTTATAGTCCAGATAAATCGAGTAATTACCTGGATATTGCCGGAGATTACCGCCTTCTTCAAAGGAAAATACTGTGTCGATGGTGCGATCGAGAAAGTAGCGATCGTGAGAAACTACAATTACACACCCGACAAAATCTTCTAAATAATCCTCTAGTACTGCCAATGTTTGAACATCTAAATCGTTTGTCGGTTCATCTAAAATCAAAACATTGGGCGCACTCATCAAAACCCGCAACAGAAATAAACGGCGTTTCTCACCACCAGAAAGTTTATTAATTGGGGCATACTGTTGATTACCAGGAAACAAAAACCGCTCTAACATTTGCGAGGCGGTAATTTGAGTCCCATCGGTAATTTTGATAAATTCACCTTCTTCTTTGATGTAGTCAATCACGCGCTGATTTTCGTTTAAAGCTGTGAGCAATTCTTCAGAATGCTGGTCAAAATAACCGATGTGAATTGTAGTCCCAATTTCTGCAACACCTGAATCTGGCTGAATCTGACCAGTGATAATATCCATTAAAGTGGATTTACCAGCACCGTTAGCGCCGATGATGCCGATGCGGTCTTCTGGACTAAATTCGTAGGTAAAATTATTAATTAGGGTGCGTCCATTGTATGCCTTAGAAACGTTATTTAATTCAATAACCTTTTTGCCAATGCGACGACCAACTGTAGAAATATCAACTTTACCCTGAACTTCTTTAAATTCTGTATCCCGCAGAGCATGAGCGCGGTCAATTCTAGCTTTTTGCTTAGTACTTCTAGCTTTTGGCCCTTTTTTGAGCCATTCTAACTCGCGTCGCAATAAGCCTTGATGTTTCCGTTGACTACTGATTGCAGATTCTTCAGCTAAAGCTTTCTTTTCGAGGTAATATGAATAGTTACCGGAATAAGTGTAAATGTCGCCTCGGTCAATTTCTACGATTCGATTGGTGACACGATCCAAAAAATAGCGATCGTGGGTGATTAGAAAAAGTGCGCCGCGATAGCGATTTAAATAACTTTGTAACCATTCTACAGAAAGAGCATCCAAATGGTTTGTCGGCTCATCCATCAGCAAAACATCGGGTTCTGCTAGCAAGGCTGATGCTAAAGCAATGCGCTTGCGATAGCCTCCAGATAAAGTACCTATCTTGGCATCAAAGTCAGAAATTCCTAATTTTGTGAGGATGATTTTAGCATTAGTTTCTAGTTCCCAAGCATCATTTGTATCCATCTTTTGCATCACCGCAGAAAGGCGAGACATCAGTTGGTTATCATCTGGATAGTGAGCTAATTTATCTGATAGTTCTTCATACTCACGCACTAAAGCTGTATGTTCGCCACTGTCAGCAAAAACTTGCTCTAAAACTGTGTGATTTTCATCTAAATCTGGCTGCTGTGGTAAGTAGATGATTTTAGAACCGGAGTTAATTATAATTTGACCGCTATCAATGGATTCTAACCCGGCAATCATTTTTAATAGGGTTGATTTTCCCGAACCATTAGTACCAATTAAGCCAACTTTATCGGTAGCATCAAGGCTAAAGCTGGCATCTTTTAAAACTTCTTTGATGCCAAAGTCTTTTTTAACCGACTGAAGTGTAATAATACTCATAAAATCTAGTAATTTTTCATTGATCGTTAGTTAGTAGGTAAAGCACATACCTTACCTACATTCGCCGAATTCTATACAAATAAATCCAAAGGTAAATGTCCATACATTTCGTTGATTCCGTCTTCGTGGTAAGACTGACAAGATACTAGTACTCCACGATGATGTCCAGCATAAGAATCAAGATAGCACAAGCCATTTTTACCATTTAATTTGATATAAACTGGCCCTTCAGGTGTGAGCAAATTGTTTGGTGGTTCATAACCCAAAGCCAAAGAGTAGGTCTTCATAGCCAGTATTCCTTCTTCTGCTGTATCGGCACAAATTCCTAAAATTTGATAATCAGCAAGTTTAGTTACCAAAATTAGGGCATCACGAATTACTGCTTTTTCTGATGGCTTGAGAATAGGTGCAATGTCTAGACAGTTAAATTTATTCAGTAATTTTTTCGCTTCTTCGACGGTGAGATTATGAGGATTGGGGGTTGACATAAACTTTGATTGATGAACTTGTTGGTTTTTCTGTTGTGTTTGAGTTGGGACTAGCCCAACTTATACTATTGTGGATTTTAGACTTCGGCTTACCTCGGCTCCGGTTCCATCGAGCGAAGTCGAGATGCTCGGCACAAGTCGCTCAATCGAACGATTTTAGATTGCAAATCATCCAAGTATTGGAGAATTTGTCTGAAAGTCAGAGCAAATTCTATAATAGAGAGCTTGTTATCTAATGCCAACTACTTACGGTTGATTTGGGACATTTCCCAGGTTGAATATGAAGGGTACACCGCTTTTTGAGTCGCCACCCATAACGAGGACTTTGGGCATTTGAGCGCCGCCACTCTTCCAAGCTTCAATTGCTTCTTTTTGTAAAACTAACTGTCCTCCTTGGGCTTTGAGTGTCTCTGCTAAAAGTCTTTGAGCTTCTGCTCTACCTTTGGCACGATTCACATCTGCTTGTGCTTCTTGTTCTGCTTCCCGTGCTACATAAACGGCTCTTTGTGCCCGTTGTTCAGCAATTTGTTTTTCTTCCACTGCTCTGGCAAATTCTGGTGAGAATGCTAAATCAACTACGCTAGTATCTAACACAATTATCCCATATTTG
Source organism: Nostoc sp. UIC 10630 (assembly GCF_010747425.1). Taxonomy (NCBI): domain Bacteria; kingdom Bacillati; phylum Cyanobacteriota; class Cyanophyceae; order Nostocales; family Nostocaceae; genus Nostoc; species Nostoc sp. UIC 10630. The sequence continues at coordinate 51,098 of NZ_JAAGOG010000008.1, read as the reverse complement.
TCTAAGCGATCGCCTAACGCTTGATCGAAGTCTTCTTTTAATTCACTTCTTTTAGTAATTGCTTCTTCTACTGTTCTTCTAGCTGCTGCAATTTTAAATGCTTCTTGTGTCTGAGGTGCAATGATTTTTGATACTATATTTGCTAAGGTTCCTTGTTTTCTTCTAACTTCAACTACTTTGATAGGATCAAGGCGAAAGTTGATCGCAAATCTCGCAGATAAATTCTGCAAATCTTTTGTAGAACTCTCGGCTGGCACTTCAAATTTTTGAACAGTTAAATCATACACATCTATCACTGAGATAAAAGGCGGTTTCACGTGAATCCCTTCTAATAAAGCGCCATCTCTAGCTTTACCTAAGATGCTGATGACTCCTGCTTCCCCTGGGTTAATAATGATAAAGGAATTTAGTCCCAAAATCACTAGTGTTGCTAACACAATTCCTAAAACTGTGGTTTGCCAATTTCCAAATTGCTGATTTTTCAAATTCCTTTCTCCAATAAGAATTAGTCATTTGTCATTTGTCATTTGTCATTGGTCATTTGTCATTTGTCATTGGTCATTTATCATTGGGCATAATTATTCCCCTTCTCCCAATTCCCCATTCCCAATTCCCCATTCCCCATTCCCAATTTCCAATTCCCAATTCCCCATTCCCCATTCACCATTCACCATTCACCATTCACCATTCCCCATTCCCCATTCCCCATTGTCCATCCTTAGTGATGATACTAAACAATTAGAGCGGTTTCTGGATGGGGGAGCGGATGATATTATCCAAGTTTCCACAACTGTTTTAATTTATTGTTGCAAACATCAGGGATATGCAAAACACAGATATAGTTGTTATTGGTAGCGGTATTGGCGGTTTGAGTTGTGCTGCTCTTTTGGCACGGTATGGCTTTGATGTGATAGTCTGCGAAAGCCACTCCATTGCTGGAGGCGCTGCTCATGGTTTTGAGCGCAATGGTTTCAAGTTCGACTCTGGCCCGTCTCTCTATTCTGGACTATCTTACAGCCCCTCTGCTAACCCTTTGCGACAAGTGTTAGATGCAATTGGTTCTGAATTGCCATGCGTCACCTACGATACTTGGGGTTGTTGTCTACCAGAAGGTGATTTTGACACGGCGGTTGGTGCAGAGCAATTTTGTGAAGTGCTAATGAAATTTTGTGGTGGTGATGCTGTTGCTGAATGGCAAGAACTCCAGCGCGTTATGGAACCATTTGCTAAGGCTGCAACTTCCATACCACCAGCCGCATTACGCTTTGATTTTGGTGCAGCGAGAACTGTGGGCCCGTTTGTCCCATCTCTGACAAAAAATGTGGCAAATATAATCAAGCTGACGGGTCCCTTCAGCCGGATTATGGATGAGGTTGTTAAAGACTCTTTTACCCGAAACTGGCTAAATTTGCTGTGCTTTCTACTTTCTGGATTGCCCGCAGATGGTACTAGCGCCGCAGAGGTAGCATTTATGTTTGCGGACTGGTATCGCCCAGATGCAATCCTGGAATATCCCATTGGTGGTAGTAGTGCTTTAGTTGACAGCCTTGTACAAGGATTAGAGCATCACGGTGGTAAGCTGATGCTAGGCGCTCATGTAGAAGAAGTGCTGGTAGAAGGTAATCGGGCGGTGGGTGTGCGTCTGCGCGATCGCTCCGAAATCCGGGCGCGGCGAGCAGTGATTTCTAATGCCTCGGTTTGGGACACGCTAAAGTTACTACCAGAAAAGGCAATACCCAAACAGTACCGCAGCAAACGACAAGCTACACCTGAGTGTGATAGCTTTATGCACCTGCATTTAGGCATTGATGCTCAAGGATTACAGTCAAATTTGCGGTGTCATTACATCGTAGTCAATAACTGGGAATTGGGCGTAACAGCGCCTCAAAATGTAGTGGTGATCTCTATCCCTTCAGTTCTCGATCCATCTTTAGCGCCAGCAGGTAAACACGTGATTCATGTGTATACACCTGGTAATGAGCCATACTCTATCTGGCAGGGAATGGATAGAAGGAGTCAAGAATATGCCGAGCAAAAGCGATCGCGTGCAGAAGTAATGTGGCAAGCGCTACAGCGGATAATTCCAGACATTCGCTCTCGCTGCGAAGTCACACTTGTTGGTACACCTCTAACTCACGAGCGTTATCTCCGCCGTCACCAAGGTTCTTACGGCCCGGCAATTCAGGCTGGAAGCGGTATGTTTCCTGGCCCCAGCACACCCCTACCAGGATTGATGTGCTGTGGCGACTCAACATTTCCCGGTATTGGTTTACCAGCAGTCGCCGCTAGTGGGCTGATTGCTGCCAATACCCTTGCACCAGTTAATAAGCATTTAGCAATGCTTCAAGATATCAAATACATTTAATTTTTCGAGTATAAAATCTAGTTGCCAAGAGAGCCGCACCTGCTGCCAAAACTGCTAGCACACTATCAGGTTCGGGTACGGCAGCAACTTGAGCATCAATTCGTGCAGTTCCAGCAAATAAACCTGTCAAGTCAGGGTTCCCTAGTATTTTTGCAAACTCTGGAGAAACCAGCAATTTGACATCAGGGATGGTTAAATTTTGACCATCAAATACCACAGGTTCTGAAATACTCAAATCAAACAAAACTGTATTTAAAGAAAGTGTGTCTCTTAAAAAAAATCCGCTAGCATCATTAACAATACGTTCTGGAGCAAAACCAATTGAAAACTCACCAACAGTAATTTGATTATTGAAGGTAACAGTGCCAGTATGCTCGATTGTACCTGAGAGCGGAGTAAAACTGTCTTCGTCGCTAAATGTAAAGTTAGTAGCTGAGTCGATGTTGAAGCCAACTAAATAATTGCTGGGAATTGGTGCAACTGTATTATTGCTACCTGTCAAGTTTAGCCCGATACTTTTGAGAATATCCTCATGATCGCGATCAATGCTAGTAACTCCTGAGATCACTTTAAAAGTTGCAGCTTCTACCTGCATTGGTGCAATTGATATAAAAGCTGCGGTAGTACAACCAACAATCCCTGCAAACTGAGAAAAACGCATATATATCCCTGATGATCTTTGTAGTTTATTTTATCTAATTTTTTTTATCTATTAATTTAAAAACTTATATATTTCCACTAAATAGTTACTCTCAAGAGGTAAAAAAACACTTTTTTAAAGATTGGATGAGGGAAATGTCAAGTTAATATCAAAATTTCAATCATACAGTTATAAATACAAAGTAAAGTAGATGGGTACAAATAAAATTCACTGCTTAAAAAAGTATAAGACATAAGGGGCAAGGCATTAAAGATAAAATTATGTAAAAATATAGTTAAGTTTAATCATACCTAACCTCAATTATTTAGCCTTAAATCAAGCAATAATGATGTGGTCAAAGATAAATTTTTCCTCTAATTCTTGATAAGATTAGGTTAAGAGAATGTTTAAAAAGTTTTATTATTCGGTATCCAAAGTTTTAGATCCCCCTAAATCCTCCGATAAATTGGGGGACTTTGATCCGGGTTCCCCCTTTTTAAGGCATAGGGTGGATTAGAACAAGTTCATTCACAAACTTGTTCTAATCCACCAGCTTATTTTCTTCAAATTAGAATCTATTTCCTGCCAAAAGCTTGCTGATGAATGTTCTTCTCTTATTGCTACGAATATTTGAGCTATACTGCCGAAATTTTTCTGAATTAACTGCTTCTCTAGTTTAGGAATATCTAATTTGAGATATTTCAAACGATTGGGTAACTCTACTTGTTCTTTGGTCGGCAAGTTAGTAATCTGCCCAACTTGTTCTAAAATTTTGTCTAGCGATGCGACGACTTCTTCAATACTCGGTTTTTTAGTTTGTAATTGTAAATCTTTCTCCTCAAATGTTTCTTCTTGATTGCCTAACTTCACTACTACTATTTTGACGAAGAAAATATTGTAATCAATGCCACTAACTTCACCCACTTGGTTGTGATATTTTCCAATTTTATTAATAAGTACTATGTCTCCTCTCTCAATTTTCTCTTTCATAATTTCTACTCTAAATTAAATTGCTAAATAATCTCCTCTACAGAAAATACTACTCTAAAGCCACAAACTCTTAGCCCACCGTCTGACTCATTCCAGCTACGACTGGCGCTGCGACACAGTTCGGCATTGAAACTCCAAGAACCACCACGTAGCACTCGGCGATTAATATCACCGCCAACTTCCCAGGCTGTACCATCTGAAGGTGCATCACTGTAATTGTTGTGCCACGAGTCAGCGCACCATTCCCAAACTAGCCCGTGCATATCGTATAATCCAAAGGCATTGGCGACTTCAAAACTACCGACGTTGGTTGTTTCTCTACGAAATTTGCTTGCTGTTTCAATAGTGCAACTGACTAACTCAGAGGTAATGGTTTCGCCAAAGTGGAAGGATGTTGTAGTTCCAGCCCGACAAGCATATTCCCATTCAGCCTCACTGGGTAAACGATAGTCGCGTCCAGTTTTTTCTGATAGTCTGAGACAGAATTCTACAGCCTCATACCAAGATACATTTTCTACTGGTCTATCTAAACCTTTAAATTTTGATGGATTGGGATTTAAAGCTTGTTTGATTTTTGGTAAAGCTGCTACTACTCTCCACTGTGCTTGAGTTACGGGAAATTTTCCCATAAAAAATGGTTCGACGGTAACTTTATGCCGAGGACGTTCATCAGCATCTCCTTCAAACTCCGGTGAACCCATCATGTAAGTACCGCCAGGAATCGATACCATTTCTAAGGTGACAGATTTACCCAATTCTTCCGCAAAGAAGTTGGCATTACCACTCATGCGGTTTACTTCTCTACCACCTGTGTCTACTGTCACTACGTCAAATTCAAAAGTTTCTAAGGGAGGTAATGGTACTATTATTTTTTGTGGTAGCGGCGGTAATATAGGTTGAGACATCGAAACGATTTTCAGGGCAACAGGTTCAATATTCGATGTTGCAAATTTCAAATCATTGATAACTTCTACTGCTGTTTGATATCTTTCACTGGGTAGATGTTTTAGTAACTTCTCTAAAATTTTCCCTAAGTCGTCGCTAATAGTAATACTTTTTTCTTGTAATCGTTCGCGCCACAACCATTTAGCATTCATGGCATCATAAATAGGGTCATTAACCTGTCCAGAAGCATCCTGCAAAGGTAAACATCGAGTTAAAAGACGCACACAAGTTACACCTAAAGCATACAAATCACTGCCGTGACAAGCAAATCCAGCCATTTGTTCGGTTGGGGCATAACCAAGAGTATAAATTACTGTAGCCTGTCTTCCTAAACTGGTTTGTGTTACTTGTTTAGCACCGCCAAAGTCAATTAATACGGGTTTTTGATCGCTTGCACGGCGGATAATATTTTCTGGTTTGATATCCCGATGAATGACGTTATGGGTATGAATAAATTCCAGAACTGGCAATAAGTCAGCTAAAAGTTCCCAAATCTGTTTTTCACCATAGATTTGCTGCTGAACTTCTTGTAAGAGAGTTTTTCCTTGAATGAATTCTTGGACAAGATACAAACTAGCACCTTGCTCAAAATAAGCTAGTAATCTAGGAATTTGGGTATGATTCTCTCCCAATTCATACAACCGAAAAGCCTCTTCTTTAAAAAATTCTGCTGCTTTGGTGCGTTGTCCGGTTCCCTGAAATTGGGGGAAAAATTGCTTGATGACGCAAGGCGCGTTTAGTCTGTCTACATCCTCTGTAGCATAGGTTCTACTAAATCCACCTTCACCTAAGAGTCTTAATACGCGGTAACGGCTTCTTAGAAGTTTGCCAAAGCTGCTTTGTCCGCAACTCACGCAAAATCTATTGCTATCAGAGTTGAATGGATTTGAGCAATTGGGATTTTGGCAGATTTGCATAATGAGGGGGAAATAGCATTTTCTCCAAAGTTAGCCCCAATATTATCTAATTGAAAACAGTTATGTAGAGAAGCGAACACGGAAGTTTATTCATGTGCTTAAACTTCTTTCAACCCGAGAACAAGAAGATGAATAAATTTTATATATTTATTTATGTTGGGACGTTTTTAACTATTGGTAAATACAAATACATAAGTATGAATAATGTAGAAGAGTTTACATTGCAACGTCTCTTTGAATATAGCTTTTTTTTCCATCCAAAAAAGTTCACGGAGAACCAAGTTATCCATAATTTTGATTATTAATTACAAGTTTTATTTTTAGCTTTTATTTTCTCCAGAAGCGCGAATTAATTCAGCTATGAATGCAACGATCGCAGATACTGAAATCAACATGACACTCAAAGCGTTAATATCAGGCTTGACTCCTGTTCTAATCCGACTAAAAATTTCCATTGGTAGGGTGTTAGAACCGCTACCGGCAGTAAAACTAGAAATGAGAAAGTCGTCTAAGCTGAGGACAAAGGCCAAAAGACAACCAGCCAAAATACCAGGCATCAGTTGAGGTAATAATACTTGAATGAAAGCTTGGGTTGGTGTAGCGCCTAAATCTAGTGCTGCTTCTTCTAAATGGGGATCTAAATTGGTAAGTCGTGAAGCAACTACAAGTCCTACGTAAGCTAGACAAAACACGATATGCGCTGCAACTATCGTCCACAAACTTAGGGGTATGGCAAAGGCGGCTAGACAAACTAGGGTTGCCACTGCGATCGCAATATCGGGAATAATTAATGGTAAGTAAGCAACACCCCGATACAATTTCTTGCCAGGAAATTCGTAACGCGCTAACCCAACCGCCATCAAAGTTCCCAGCACGGCTGAAACCCCAACTGCACAACCAGCAACTATCATACTGTTTTGCAAAGCTGATAAGATGCGATCGTCGCTGAACAACTTGCGATACCAATCGAGAGTGAATCCTTGCCAAGTTGCGCTATAGGGCGACTGATTGAAGCTATAAAAGCTAAGTACCAGTATAGGCAGGTACATGAACACAAATATTACTAGTGAGAAAACCGCCTGCCATGAGACACGCGGTTTTTTGAGAGATGGAGAGATATTCACGTTTATATATATGATTTTTATTGATAGCAATACAAAATATCATATTTAATGTAATAAGTCAATGATTTAACTCTGTTTTCTCCCTTTGGACTACTAGGAATCTAACTCATGGAGGTAGAAAAATTAAATTCTCGTGACTTCTTATTGCCTTTAAATAAGGTTAATAGGAACAGAATTGATTGTTACCTTGAAAAACTTGGATAAAACTTCTAACAAAATTGCTGTTTTTGATTTCAAAATACCTAATTTATCAAAATCTGTCTTTTGGACGGCTACAGTTTATCTTTTAGAGTACGGAAAGCCGCCCAAAGAGTACCTACACGTTTTATTATTTAATTAATATTTGTAAATCCGATAGTTGATAACCTAAATTGGATATTTATCGCCTAGTATGACTATTTAAAGTGAGTTTTGGCAATTTTATAAAGTTATTATTAATCAAAAAATCTATATTCAAAATTACACTAAACAACTAAAAATTAAGATATAGGAATGTATTTACCTCTTTAGGAGTGGGTAATTTCCGTACTAGGATAGACAAGGAATATAGAAGAAACAGCATAAGATTTGAAGGAAATTGTTAGTAAGTTTAGTATCTGAAGTTACTTTCTGATGCCAAGTGAATCAATTACAAGCACTACGACAACAGAAATAAAAAACTTCTAATTCTAGTTTTATTTTTTAGGAGGTTTGTGATGAGAATTGCTCAAGTAGCTCCATTATGGGAAAGAGTTCCACCTCCAGCTTATGGAGGTATAGAGTTAGTAGTGGGGTTACTGACCGATGAATTAGTCCGACGCGGACACGAAGTAACTCTATTTGCATCGGGAGATTCTATCAGTCTGGCAAAGCTTGTGTCAGTCCATCCCCGTGCCCTCAGACTCGATCGCACTATCAAAGATTACAGCGTTTATGAAATGCTGAATCTCGCTTCAGTGTATGAACGCGCAGAAGAATTTGATATTATTCACTCCCATATCGGGCATGGGGCACTGGCTTACGCAAATCTCGTCACAACCCCTACGGTTCATACGTTGCACGGTATTTTTACCCCTGACAACGAAAAGATGTTTAGTTTTGGTAAAAAACAACCCTACGTCAGTATTTCCGATGCACAACGAGAACCAAGGTTAGGGTTGAACTGTATAGCAACGGTCTACAACGGTATTAATGTCAGCAGTTATAATTTTCACGCTCAACCAGAAGATCCGCCTTACTTAGCGTTTTTGGGTCGGATGTCTCCTGAAAAGGGAGCGCATTTAGCAATAGAAATTGCAAAGCAAGCCGGGTGGTGCTTGAAAATGGCAGGTAAGGTAGATGTCGTTGATGTGGAATACTTTGAGAAAGAAATCAAACCCCACGTTGACGGAGAGCAAATTCAGTACTTGGGTGAAGCTAATCATGCTCAGAAAAATGCTCTCATGGGAGGCGCATTTGCAACTCTGTTTCCCATTACTTGGCGGGAACCCTTTGGATTAGTCATGGTTGAGTCAATGGCTTCGGGTACGCCAGTGATTGCGATGAACTTGGGATCTACTCAAGAGGTAATTTCCCACGGTAAGGCGGGTTTCCTCTGCAATAATCTTCAAGAGTGCATCAGTGCTGTGGATCGGGTAATAGAGTTAGACCGCTATACTTGTCGCCAATATGTCGAAGACCTTTTCAGCGTTGAGCAAATGACTGATGGCTATGAAGCGGTTTATCAAAAAATAATAGCAGAACGATTTTCTCGGAATGGGCATTCACGCAGTTTGATTAGTTTAAGTAGCGATCGCATTTAATTTGTGTGCCTAAGAGGTTGTTTGAAAAGAAGTTGGCTGTGATTTTAGATACTCATTGATCCCCCCTAACCCCCCTTAAAAAGGGTGGATCGGAGTCAAAGTCCCCCTTTTTAAGGGGGATTTAGGGGGATCTTATTTTTTAAACAAAGACTGCTACCAAGTTAGGCGATCTTGCCATTTTTCCAATGTCTTCGCCTTAACCCCTGGAACTCTTTCTAAGTCTTGTAAAGATGTAAATTTTTGCTGTTGACGGCTAAGAATTATCCGTTGTGCTAACTTCTTACCCACACCGGGGAGAGTTTCTAATTCTGCCAAACTTGCAGTGTTAATATTTATTTGTTTAATTGCTTGTACTTCACTTGATGAAGAACTTTTTATCTGGGGACAGCGTGTTTGTTCTAATTTAACTTTTTCTTGAATTGCTGGTGGTAAGCCGGGTTTAACTTTGGTATAAAGACGAGCAAATTCTCGCACATAGTGAGCCGCAACTATGGGATTTTCAATTACTACAAGTGTCTCATCATTACCATTATTGGCAGCATCTGACCAATTATGAGAACCTGTAATTACTGTTTGGCTATCTATTACACCAAATTTGTGATGCAATAAATCGCCTTTAGGTAACACAGGTACACCTACAGTAGTAATGGGATTTTGCCAAGGATGGTTATCAACTTCATATTTACATTTATTACTGAGAGCAACTCCCATCATATCTAAGGCTTCACTGTAGGGACGATATGCAAATTGTGGTTCAATTAAAGCGCGAATTTGCACATTTTGTTGATGGCGATTTTCTAAGATATTGGCAAGTCGCTGATCGGAAAAGACAAATAAGGACATGTCAACAGATTTGGTTGCTGAATCTAAAGTTTTACCAATTAAGCCATTACTACTGTTACTCCAAGATTGAGTTGGAGAAGTTGGCGAAAATTGCACAGTAATTGTGGTTTGATTTAATGTAATTTTTTTAGGCGAACGCATCGGTTTTTGTAACCCAAATCGACTATCTGGCTTACCTTCTGGCCCATCTCCCCACATAATATTAAACTCTTCTGTAAATAAAGATGCTAATTCTGGGCTGTCAATCTGCAATAAGTTATTGGCATTGCCTAAAGTATTGGAATTTGTAAAATCACCAGATGTATCACTTAGCGTAAAATTCGCTGAAGTGATAATTACAATGCGATTATCTACAATCACAAATTTATGGTGCATCAAGCTACTACCTGCTGAACCATCTGCTCGATCGTCTATCCAGGGAATTTTAGCATTCTGCAAAATTATCAAAGCATCTCTTTGATTGATTTCTGCTGGGCTGAGTTGATTATCTTGGTTAATATCGATAAATTTTCGAAATTCGTTGTAGCGTTCCTGTTCCCTTTTCTCTAACTTACTTACTTCAGCAGATGTTAAACTACTCCAAGGTCTGCTGTAAGTATTTTCTAAAATTATCCTGACTTTTACCCCAGCTTTTTGTCTATCAACCAGTGCTTGGGCAACTTTGGGTAAACGTAATTCTTGCACCGCCACATCGATCGTAGATTTAGCGTGCATAATAGCATTGACAATTTCTTTTTCTAAATCATCCCCGAAGCGAGTTTGCTGACGGTAAGATTCTTTGTATTCTGAAGACTCAGAATGGTTAAAGTAGACTTGAACTAAAGGGTCTTGTGGTAAAGGTGCTGGACGCTCATTATAAGACTGGACTCGTTGACAACCAGCGAGGGAGAATATTAGTAAAAAGATATATGAAAAATATCTTTGTCTAGAGATAAGTTGCACTGTAATCTGTTAAAAGTGGATTGGGAGTGGACAGATTTATCATTCCCAAAATTTTGTGTTCTGAATTAAGTAAAAAAATAACTTTCTAAACAAAGGGAAAAATCCACTCCTAGATGCAGAATTACAAAGATTTTTTTCAGGATTTATCCACATTCTGAAAAGATCACCAGCCTATTACCAAAGTGTGTTCTCACCATTATCGGCTATATGCAAATTTATCTAGATTACAGCGCTACTACTCCCACTCGAAAAGAAGCGATCGCAGTTATACAAACAGTCCTGACTCATCAGTGGGGCAATCCCTCCAGCTTACATGAGTGGGGACAACGGGCTGCAACGGTTGTAGAACAAGCCAGAGTTCAAGTTGCTGGTTTAATTAACGCTGCTAGTCCTGAATCGATCGTTTTTACCTCCGGCGGTACTGAAGCAGATAATTTAGCGATTATGGGTGTGGCTCGGTTGTATGCTGTTCCTCAACATCTAATTATCTCTAGCGTCGAACATTCCGCAATTTCTGAAACAGTAAAGTTGCTAGAAATGTGGGGTTGGGAAATTACGCGCTTGTCTGTAGATGTTAAAGGTAGAGTCAATCCCCTAGATTTAAAGGCGGCGTTGCGACATAACACAGTTTTGGTTTCCATAATTTACGGTCAAAGTGAAGTAGGGACAGTGCAACCGATCGCAGCATTGGGTAAAATTGTGCGATCGCATGGAGCTTTGTTCCATACAGATGCAGTGCAAGCTGCGGGACGCTTACCTATAGATGTGCAACAACTAGACGTAGATTTACTTAGCCTTTCGAGTCATAAAATATATGGCCCGCAAGGTGTAGGGGCGCTGTATGTGCGTCCTGGTGTGGAATTGATGCCTTTACTCAATGGTGGTGGGCAAGAAATGGGACTGCGTTCTGGTACGCAAGCAGTACCGATAATTGCGGGATTTGGTGTAGCAGCAGAATTAGCAGCCGAAGAATTGGCTACAGAAACACCACGATTAATTGAGTTACGCGATCGCACCTTTGCCCAACTAGCTGAGATTCCTGGTTTAATTCCTACAGGGGATAGCTGCGATCGTTTACCTCACCATGTCAGTATGTGCTTAGAAAACGCCGACGGGAAAAAACTTAGCGGTAAAGCCTTAGTACGACAGCTAAACCTTGCTGGCATCGGCATCAGTGCTGGTGCTGCTTGTCACAGTGGTAAACTTAGTCCTAGTCCAATATTGTTAGCGATGGGCTATTCCGAAAAAGCTGCCTTGGGTGGAATTCGCATCACATTGGGATGTGATACAACTGAAGCTGATATAGATTGGACAGTGATGGTATTGAAGCAAGTTTTGCAAAGGCTAACACCAGATTTATCTTTAGTTAAGCGTTAAATTATTGGCAACCCTACTAAAATTTAACCCGTGTAAAGTCAAGGAATTCTTCATTGTCAGTGCAGATGGAAAAAATATGGATATGCTGATTGCTTCTCATGCGCTGAGTTTAGGAGTTACCCTCGTCACCAATAATGTGCGAGAGTTTTCTCGTATTTCTACGCTCCTATTAGAAAACTGGGTTGAGTATTTGTGAATAGGCGAGGTGTTCGGTATTGTTAAACGAGTTTTTCCTAAAAGGTAATATTTTGAGTCATAAAGGAGTTCAAGCACGACTTAATTTTTATGACTTTTGAGGCTTTTATTGAATGAATAAATTCATCATTGGGATTGGGATGTTCATTGGCTCTACGATTGGCAGCTACATCCCAGTCTTGTGGGGTGGAAGTTTGCTATTGTTCACCTTAATCTTCTTTAGCGTTATCGGTGGTATTGCAGGGATTTTGCTTGCGTATCGCGTATCAAAATATCTAGATTTTATCTGATCGGCGCTCTATGCCATTGTCGCTGAAAGTTTTAAACGAGTCTTTTTCCAACAGGTAAAATTTTAACTGTGTCTTCTATGCGATCGCACTCTAAATTTGGGATGTAAAACAGCTTTGTGTTTACTCCCTCAATCATAGCCAATACTGGAACAATGGAAGTAATGCTAAAGCGACATAAAAAACTATGAGTGAACTTCCTAACACCCTTGAAGATGCGATCGCCCAATCTCGTACAGCCGTCCAAGCTGCCCTTGCAGATGGTTGTACTCGCATACAGGTTGAGTTCCTGTTTCCAGAACTCAAGTTTATGCCGGTGGCGGAACAATTTCTGCCACTGTTTACAGAATACGATTCCCGTTTGAAAATTTTCTTTGCTGACGCAGGTGCTGCGGCTTTAGCCCGTCGCAATTGGACAGATGCACCATTTCAAATTTTGGATATTGGTACGGGAAGGACTGCTTCCTTGCAAACCAAAATTCAGCCAGAGGATGAAATTTTCTTATTCATCGCCCCCACTTCCGTAGAAGTACCGCAGGTGGAAAAGCTATGTCAAGAAATAGGCGATCGCCCTGTAGTCTTTTTAAATCCCCGCCTAGAAGATTCTGGAACTGTGGGTATTGGTTATGCAGCAAGGCAAACTCGCCTGCGTTTCACCAATACCATTGAATCTTGTTATTACCTGCGCCCCATAGACGAGCAAAGCGCCCTATCTCGCTGCTATCCAGGACAGTGGGAAGTTTGGCTAGAAACCGACGGCGAATATCAAAGAATTGCTGAATTACCCACAAAACCATCGGGTGATGACTTGGATCAAATCCTTTTAAAAGGACAACCGCAAACAACAACGGACACTGCACCTGCGAGAAAGCCCAATGTATTTAAGAGTTTGCAACGGTTTTTAAAGGCGTTGAGTAGTTAGGAGAAAGCAGAGGTAGCAGGAGGAAACTCGCTTATCTGCTGCCTCATTTTGAGTTTTTTATTTCTAAAACAGAAACTTGATGTATTTTGCCAAAGAGACGCGATTAATCGCGTCTCTACAACTTTTTTAATTCGCTTGCAACGGTGCATTCAAGACTTTCTCGATGCGATCGCGTGTTTCTAATAAATGCGCTTTGGTGTATTCATCCTCAGAATTAACTCCCTTGAGTTTCTCATCTAGTTGTTTGAGTTTATACCAAGCCAGAGTCCGAGCATCTTCTGGGACATATTCTTTTCGCAACACCATATTAGTCAAAATGTCCAGGTATTGGCGCTGCAAGCCTCGCCGTAAACTGGCAATCTTCATTGGTTTACCTTTTGGTTTGATTACTTCTGTCCAGATACCTGATTGCAAAGTGTCAAATAGTTCTGGTAGAGTCAGTGCATTTTCTGCCTTAGTTTTAAGTTCAATATCCTTGAGGCGAGAGAGGCGATCGCCTGAGAGTAAATCTCGCAATACAGAACCCTGCATGAGTAGCACCAAGTCATGAATAGGAAAATCCAAACGACCAACTTGGGGAGAACTACCCCAATGTCGCCAACGAGAAGGTGCTAATTTATTCAGTAGTTCTGGTGAAAAGCTCAGAGCATCTTCTGCAAACAAATATTTTTGCAAGGTTTCTAAAGCTTGTCGTTGTTCTTTAACTGGTACTGCTTCAAATGGTAATCGCTTTTGTCCAACTCCAGAGGGGATTTCGCTAGGGTGAATGCGATAAAAAGACTGTCCGCCAATATATTTAGTGGTGTAATATATTTGTTGAAAATAGTTACCCAATACTGTGCTAAAACGCTCGCTGACATCGCTGTAACTATCACCAGCTAATGGATAACGCTTATCGAGACGTTCCCACATCACCCGCGAATTATTCAACTGCCACTGTGAATAAAGCAACACATTGCCACTGTTATCCCAAGCATCAGCAGTTGGGTCAAGGTCATAGACATCTTCATCTGTAGAATAACTCAACTCTGGCTTATAAGATTGGGTAGCAATTTCCTCCAAAATTGGCTTTTCTGCTATGGGAGTTGATGTCTTAATTGGAATATAGCCGTATTTAATCGCCCATTCATCATAAGGCCCCACCATACTAGGAAAATAATCTCCCTGTTTTGTCCCTTGAGGGGCAATATTTGGGGGAATGTAGTCCATTACGGAAGTTGTCAGACCTTTATTTTTGGTAATTTCTGTATTATTCATCTCCTCTGGTGCTAGCAGAGTACTACCACGAAAGTTATGACGTAAACCAAGAGTATGTCCAACTTCGTGAGCGATGATTAAACGTAAATATTGATTGATATATTCTTTCACCTGATCTGGAGTGGCCATGGTATCTGGCAATAGTGACATCGCCAGGGAACCAAGGGCAAACTGGTTAGCAGCTTCCATCCCATAGCATAAATCGTACTCGCCTGCCATTTTAGATAAACGGTTCAACAACTCTTGTTGCCCTGGCATCTGCTTGGGTACACCATTGTTTTTGCCATCTAAACCATTGGCGCAAAGTAGACGATTTTGCATCAAAGCTGATAAGGTCGTCTGGCTTTGGGTTTGGCTGGGTTGGACAATTTTGCGATACTCATTCTTAAGCGCCCGGACAAAGCTGGCATCTACGAGAATGTCTGCATCCAAAATTTCTCCAGTCAAGGGATTAACGCGGGATGGCCCCATTGCAAAATAACCATCGACTGTGTTAATCCAGCGAACTGTGTTGTAACGAATATCTGCTGGGTCCCATGTTGCATCATCTGGCATCTGGCGGACTTCAATTGCATCCTTGAATCCTGCTTTGAGAAAGGCTTTGTTCCACATTAAGATGCCTTCTTTCATCGCATCGCGGTACTCTAAGGGCACAGCGTTATCAATCCAGAAGACAATTGGTTTTTTGGGGCGAGAAATTAATGCTTTTGGGTCTTGTTTTTCTAAATCCCAGCGATTTATGTAACGGACAAAAGAATCGCCGCGATCGTCTTTGGATAAATCTTGGTAGGCGGTGATGAAATAGCCAATGCGATCGTCAGCAAGGCGCGGTCGATAATCTTTTTCAGGTAGCTGGGAGAGACTATAGTGGACGCGCAAGGTATAGCCACGGTTATCAGCTAATGAGCCAAAACTTGGTGTTTCGCTGTCACGATCGCTGCTACCAGAGAAATTTAAAACTGACTCAATCTCTAAGTTTTGTGGAAAAGCTTTAGCAGTACCAAAATAGGACTGGTCTGTAGTTGCTGGGACTCCTAAACTTGCAGATAATCCGCCTAAATCTGTCAGTAATAAATCGCCCAAATCGATGAGAAGAGTTTTGCGTTGGGGATGAATGCTTTTTATGGAAATGCTGTAGAGTACAGAATCACTAAAAGACCGAGCTAGCGATCGCACTTGAGGATCTCCCTCACGAGTGCGAAAATTAACATTACGGATGACAAAGTTTAATTTATCATCTACCCGTTGGAAATAAAACAAAAAATCTTGTAGAGGCATACCACTGTAAATACCCCGTTCACCAATGCCCGATTCTAGGGTTGCCGTAGCGAGGTAATTTTTATTAAGTTGCTCTGGCTTAATTTCTAGATAAATTTTATTCTTTTCTTTATTGCGATAAAGAGTGAATAGCCCCCCTGACTTTTGGGTGTCTTTCACTACTTCATCAAAAACCTCTAAATCATCCTTTGCTGCTGGTGTTTTGGTAGGCTTAGGCTTTTCTGCGGGTTTTGCAACTTGTAAAAATGGTTGCTGTCCTGCTTTTTTAGAATCTTTTACTACCCAAATAAACGGTTTAGGCTGTACGTGTTTATTTTGATTAACCACCCAAACTTGCCCTGACGGTAGTCTCTGTTTCTGAGAAATATTGATATTATTTAGCGATAATGCTGAGATTTTAGTTGAAGAAGTTTCTGCCGTTAACTGATTATTGGTTGTAACTACGCCTTTTACAACCCCCACAGCCTTATGGTTCACTGAAAAATCTGGATCAATTCCATTGACAAATGGTGATTTGGCGTTAGCTGTTGTTATTCCTAAAAATAAACCATGTAACAAAATCATATAAAAAGTTAATCTGTTGTTCATCGCATCAATCCCCCAATAACGATTCGGTAGTTAATTTTTAACTTTTGCAAAGTTATGTAGCCTGCTTTTTCTGATTCTTTTAGCTGCTTTATATAAAGCAGTAAAGTTTAGACTTCAATTTTAGTTGCCATTTTTCCGCAATGTTCACGCTGTTGTACAGATGGATTTTTCCTAACAATTGCGTCTCTTACAATGAGTAAGTATTATTTTTACATCAGACTAGTAAATATCTGGGGAAAAAAGTATAACAAATCAACCAAAATCGGAAAATTACTTGATTTTTGAAAGAATTTTTCCGATCACACTTATTTACATCAACAGAAGAAGCTTGACGTGACTAAGGGTTAGCGAGAAGCCACCCTTCAAAAACGCCGTCAGTGTAGCCCATCATAGATATCGACAACGCATGATATTTTTCGTGTAGTATTTATTGATACTATTTATTTTTGGCAATGATAAGCAAAGTAACAGAGAAAAAATTTTAGTTCCAGATTATCAAAACAGTAATTTAAATGTAACAACGGACACAGAAATGTCAACATATTTATCTCAAGTTTGGCAACTGCTGAGAAATTATGTGAGGGATATAAGCTTACAAGAGATGCCAAAGACCACATCGGTGGAAACTAAAGTCGGTTTATCTCCAGGAAAAAGTATTAAAGAACTAAACAAAAGCGTTAAATTTGCTCAAGGTATAGAGGAAGATTTATGGTTTCAAAGACTGCAAGAAAGCTTAGAAAAATGGACAATATCAAAGAGCAGTTTGACTTCTAAGATAGGCGATCGCATATCGGGGCCGCTACCATCAGAGTTATGCTTAAAAGTGCGCGACCGCCAGATGCATGAAGAGATTTATGATTTACTAGGCAATGGAGCGCTGAAATCAGAAATAGTCAACCAAATAATGGAATTGGTTGTGACTAGTCAAAAGATTCACCCAGAAGTGCTTTTCTGGCAGCTAGAAGATTTTTATCGTCGCTGGTGTCAGGGAGAATTTATTGATGCCACACCAGATGATAACCTGCCTCAGAAAACAAAATTAAAGCTAGCAACTCAAAATATTGCGATCGGGCTGAGACAGGTAGACATCTATACAGGATTGAACGTACTGATTTTACTGTTAGAGTTACACCGCTACGCCCAAGAGCAAGATGAACTCAAAGAAAAAATTACCTTCTATCCATCAGCCCAACCAGATACAGACAATTTTTTCACATCCCAACTGCTGCGGATCATTAACTATAGCGATGCCCTAGACATTGGCAACTTTAGCAGTATAGTCGGGCAATTCCTCAAAGGTGGTAACTTTTGTAGTGCTTACTTGGGAGATGCCAACCTCACCGGGGCAGACTTTAGCGGTGCTGACCTCAGCCTTGCTTATCTCGGCGATGCCAACTTAACTGGCGTAAACTTCATAGGTGCTAACCTTAGCGGTGCCAACTTCGGCGATGCCAACCTCAGTGGGGCTAACCTCACTGGTGCTAACCTCACTGGTGCTGACCTCAGCAGCACTAACCTTAGTGGTGCTAACCTTAGCTGTGCAAACCTTAGCCGCGCCGACCTGAATCGTGCCGACCTTAGCATTACCAACCTCAGCCGCGCCGACCTCAGCCGCGCCGACCTCAGCCGCGCCGACCTCAGCAGCACCAACCTCAACCGCGCCGACCTCAGCAACGCCATCCTTTTTGGTGCGAATTTAAGTGAAGCCAACCTCAGCAACGTCAACCTTAACCATGCTGATCTCTGCCGCGCTGACCTCAGTGGTGCTGATTTGAGTCATGCCATCCTCAACGGTACTAACCTCAGCGACACAATTCTTTTCAGCACCAACCTTAGTGATGCCATCCTCATGGCTGCTGACCTTAGCTATGCCAAACTTAATGGAGCCAAACTAAACAATGCCAGACTTAACGGTGCAATGTTCTTAGGCGCAGACCTTAGCGGTGTAGACCTGAGTCGGGTAAGCCTCAACGAAGCTGACCTCAGTGGGGTAATTCTCAGCGAAGCTGACCTCAGTGGTGCCGATCTCACCGACGCGATCCTTTTTGGTACAGACTTCAGCTATGCCAACCTTAACAGTGCTAACCTCAGTGGCAGTAACCTGAGTGGTGCGATTCTCAATGGCGCGAATCTCAGCCACAGTAACCTAAGTTACGCCATTCTCAATGGTGCAGACCTCAGCGATGCCAATATGGAAAAAATGACTTGGGGTAAAAAACAGCAATGGGAAGGTGTGCGGGGATTAAAGACAGCAGTTAATGTCCCGGAGGCATTGAAAGAAGAACTGGGGTTGAACTGAGGGGACGTGGTGACATCTTTATTTATGTCCTTCGCGTCCTCAGAATCTCTGTCGTTTTTAA
Organism: Nostoc sp. UIC 10630; assembly: GCF_010747425.1. Lineage (NCBI taxonomy): Bacteria > Bacillati > Cyanobacteriota > Cyanophyceae > Nostocales > Nostocaceae > Nostoc > Nostoc sp. UIC 10630. Next base: position 32,287 of record NZ_JAAGOG010000008.1, on the reverse strand, counting down.
ATTATTCAGATGCTACGGGATATTGATATTCAGGGGGCTATATCCCGCTTGCTAGAGTGTAAGTCATTCACGTAGAATATAATGCCATTGTTGCGGCAGTTCTCATGACTTCATCTGCGTCGTTTGACACATTAGAGTCTTTACAGGCGGATATCGCTGAATTGATCGCTCGTTTACCGACATTAAAAAATCGGCAGCTTATTCAGCAAGCACTTGCTACTATCGTTCGTCTAGCTGATACCGAAATTGAGCGTCTCGATTGGAAAATATTGTCGGCTGCGTTAGCAGATATGGAGCGAGGTTTCCAGCTTTTTTATGATTACCGACACGTTCGCAAAGTCACCATCTTCGGTTCTGCTCGTCTAGCGCCAGATACGCCAGAGTACCAAATGGCCCTTGAGTTTGCTCGCGCTGTTTCTCAATTAGGATTTATGGTGATGACCGGCGGTGGCGGTGGAATCATGCAGGCGGGTCACGAAGGTGCTGGGCGAGAAAATTCCTTTGGATTAAATATTCAATTACCCTTTGAACAAGAAGCAAACCCTTTTATAGAGGGCGATCCCAAGCTAATTATTTTCAAATATTTCTTTACTCGCAAGCTTTTTCTCCTCAAAGAAAGTGATGCTGTAGCCTTATTTCCGGGAGGCTTTGGCACTCAAGATGAAGCTTTTGAATGTATGACATTAAGCCAGAATGGTAAGTTTGGCCCAGTACCTCTAGTTTTAATTGACCATCCTGGTGGTGATTACTGGCGGTCTTGGAGCGAATATATTGATAAGCAATTAGTCCAAAATGGTCTTGTCAGTCCTGAAGACCCCAGCCTTTACACGGTGACAGACAACCTGGATGTGGCTTGTGACGCTATTACTCGTTTTTACCAGGTTTATCACTCCTGTAGATATGTAGGCGAGCAATTAGTCATGCGTCTGAAGACAGATATATCAGACTATCTTGTAGAGCAACTCAATGCTGATTTCAGTGACATTATTGTTAAAGGACGGATTGAAAAAAGTCAGGCATTACCTCAAGAAGCACAAGATGAAACGGTTGAACTACCACGCCTCATTTTGTACTTCAATCAACGCGACTTGGGGCGTTTGTATCAGATGATTGCCACAATTAACCAAATGGGTAATGTTTCATCAGAAGATGCAGCACACCCAGAAAGAAAGTAGAGTTTAGGGGTGGATTTTTCCACCCGTATCCCAATATTTTTGACAGCCTTCACAGGCTTATTGCCAGTTTAATATCTTTTGGATCGCTAAAGATTTGACTCTATGAAAGCGACATAATAACGCAGGCGATCGCAACAAACTTCTTACCACTCCAATGTCCTTTTTTCAGTTTATCTCAGGCTAGATAGACGAAAAAAATGTTGGATGATTTTGATGTCTTCATAATTTAACTTAGCTGATATGTCTGCTTTAGGATGACTTTGAAAGAGGTATTGAAGAGGAATTTACAATGTATCTAAATTATTGTCAATTTTTTAATAAAAAATGATGAAATATGAAGAGTCAATTCGCTTTGCCTCCTTTATACTGGCTTTCAAGAGACGTGGCTCTTATCTTAGAGTCAGTCTTTTTTTGTAAAAAGTATGACGAAAATCATGTGATTCACCTTACTTTCAGATGTTTAATGCACCAGTTATTGTGACTCAATGCTGATCTGCATAAAAAAGCGTGTATATTAGCACAGGAAATAATATAGAACATCCTAAACACATATAGAGGAATAAAATATGCTGGAATTATTGGGTTCAGGTTTGGTGTCACTCTGGCTGGAAATGGCCGGGGTACAAATCAAGCCTCTAGATGCTTTAGATGCTTTAACTTGGCAAAGTAGCCCTGGCTTAGTTCTTGCCCCCGATCCCAATCCAACTGGGGCAACTACGGTGCAAGAATATCTGAAAAAGCTCATCACATCAAAAGTGGTGGCACAAAATCTGGCTGAGAGTCAGGGCATTTGGATGCAGTCGGGGCCAATGCTGATGGCAAATCACCAAGGTACGACACCTCTCCCTGCTGCCTCTTTAACCAAAATTGCCACTTCACTAGTTGCTTTGAAAACTTGGGGCCCAGATTACCAATTTGATACTTTGGTGAGTATCACCGGGCCAGTGGTAAATGGAGTTGTGCAGGGCGATTTGGTGATTACAGGCGGTGGCGATCCTTTGTTTGTTTGGGAAGAAGCGATCGCTCTTGGTAATACTCTTAATAAAATGGGTATCAAGCAGATAAAGGGAAATTTAATCATTAATGGCAGTTTTGCCATGAATTTCCAACGGCAGCCGATGCTGGCGGGTATGATGCTCAAGCAAACGCTAAATCGTGCAACTTGGGGCCGCCCTGCTATTTACACACACTCAATTATGGCTAAGGGAACGCCCAAGCCTCAAGTAGTCATTTCGGGTACGGTGAAAGTTGAGGCACAACCAAACCCCCAACAAACTTTGTTACTGCGTCATCGTTCCTTACCCTTGAAGCAACTAATCAAGGAAATGAATGTTTACAGTAACAACGAGATGGCAGAGATGCTAGCAGATTCAGTGGGAGGAGCAGCTGTAGTCCAATCCACTGCTGCTAACCTTGCTAGGGTGCCACAAGTGGAAATTCAGTTAATTAATGGTTCTGGACTAGGCCCCGAAAATCGCATTTCCCCCAGGGCTGCCTGTGCGATGTTTATGGCTATTCAAAGTGAGGCATCTGCCCATCAGCTAAATCTGGCTGACTTGTTCCCGATGTCTGGGTTTGATCACCGAGGAACGCTACACTCTCGACACATTCCTCTGTCTACTGTAATCAAAACTGGCACTCTTAGAGATGTGAGCGCTTTAGCTGGAGTCATGCCCACACGCGATCGCGGTTTGGTTTGGTTTGCTATTATCAACCGTGGGACAAATGTTTGGGGTTTGCGGACTGGACAAGACCAACTACTGCAAAGTGTTGTTAAACAATTACAACTACCTCTCACCGTTCCTGTTAACCTCACTCCCCACTCAGCCATCAACTCTTTACCCCAGCTAGGTGCAATCAGTCGAAATGAAATTTTATTCAAAAGTTAGTTCATCATCCGATCGGGTTTTGAACCAAAAGTGAACATGGGTGTCCTACATCTCCTTTTTATCGGTGTCACTACTTTGAAACTTCTAGTTTTATTAGCAATCCAAAAGTTTTATTGATGGGTAAAAACCGAACTTGTAAAGGGTGAATGTCCATAATAGCTTTTGGGTTAAATTTTCCATTAACTTGATTATAGGTAACTCGTAAAATGCCCTAACCACAGGATTGCTAAGGCAGGCGAAACCTGAAGTAAAAATAACTGTAAATAGATTTGTCACGACTAAGCAACAATTAAGCTTATAAATTAGGTTGTGATTATGCGATTTCCCAAATTACCCAGATCCATACGTCAACTCAGTAGTTATGTTTTAGCGATCGCGCTCGGAGTTGTGCTAACGGTTAGCACATTGCAGGTGTTGCCCTCCCAAGCCGAACCCGCACCTCCAATAACAGATGGAGATACTTCACAACTGATTGCCCAACGACAATCACCAGCCACGGGTGCGATCGGTACTAGTAGCTTTGTCACCGCAGCAGTGAATCGTGTCGGTTCAGCAGTTGTTCGCATTGATACTGAGCGAACAATTACTCGTCGCGTTGATCCATTTATGGAAGACCCATTTTTCCGTCGGTTTTTTGGTGATGGTTTCTCTCAACAAATGCCGCCTTCTGAGCAGTTACGCGGTTTAGGCTCAGGTTTCATTATTGACAAGAGCGGCTTAGTTATGACTAACGCTCATGTGGTCGATAAGGCTGATAAGGTAACAGTCCGACTCAAAGATGGCCGCACCTTTGAAGGAAAAGTTCAAGGCATTGATGAAGTTACAGATTTGGCAGTAGTCAAGATTAACGCTGGTAACGATTTACCAGTCGCACCCTTGGGTTCTTCCACTAATGTCCAAGTCGGAGATTGGGCGATCGCAGTTGGTAATCCTTTAGGATTTGATAACACCGTTACTTTGGGAATTGTCAGTACTCTCAAACGTTCCAGCGCCCAAGTTGGCATTAGCGACAAACGCTTAGACTTCATTCAAACTGATGCCGCCATTAATCCAGGTAACTCTGGCGGGCCACTATTAAATGGCCAAGGTGAAGTGATTGGCATTAACACAGCGATTCGTCCCGACGCGATGGGTATTGGTTTTGCCATTCCTATTGATAAAGCGAAAGCGATCGCAGCGCAACTGCAACGTGATGGCAAAGTTGCTCACCCCTATTTAGGCGTGCAAATGCTAACTTTAACACCCGCTCTTGCCAAGCAAAATAACACCGATCCCAACTCTCCTATTCAAATACCAGAAATTAATGGTGTTTTTGTAATGCGAGTAGTCCCAAATTCTCCAGCTGCATCTGCCGGTATCCGACGCGGGGATGTAATTCTGCAAGTTGATGGTAAAGCTATTACCAGCGCTGAACAATTGCAGAACGTTGTGGAAGACAGTCGTCTTGGTCAAGTATTACAGGTGAAAGTGCAACGTGGTAATCAGACACAGCAGCTTTCAATCCGTACAGCCGAGTTGCAAAATGCTTCGTAGGAGTTAAAAGGGCGGTTAGAAACCGCGTCCACACAAACAAAACCCACCTCCGTGGGTTTCAAACCCTTAACTTTTTCTTAGTCCGCGGAGGCGGACTTTGCGTGTTTAGCAGCGAATTCCATTCGCTTAAAGCTGGGGTAAATTTCCATTTTGCCAATAGAGCCTAAATCACTTCCCAACAGCTAAAACTAGACCTTCATGGGCTAATACTGCTTCAGGAAAGGCAGATTTAATATCGACTTGAACCCGATCAAGAAAATCATCATGGTCATCTGGGTGATGATGAGAAATAGCTAGCCGTTGCACACCAGCATTCAGAGCTGCATTCACCGCAGCTTGCCAGAGTAAATCAGCAGAGTCATGGTTGTGAGACGTAGGGGGAGTGTATGTGGCATTGGCAATCAGCAAATCAACGCCTTTAATAAACTCTAAAATCCGCTCTTGCTCCACTTGCTCGGCATTCTGGTGCAAATCCGTGACGTAGGCAACACTATAATCTTGCCAACTAACTCGGTAGCCAACTGAGCGCTGAGTTTGATTGATTAATGCGGTTGTAATGATGACATCATCTAGCTTTACATCACTGTCTGGAATGAGATTATAAAACTGCAATTCCGACTGCATTACCTGTAAAGGATAAGGAAAGTGGGGCTGGAGCATCTGATCGTACAAACATTGTTTGATTGAGGCTCCATTTGAAGCAGCTGTGCCGTAAATATGAAAGCAATTTTCTCCAATAAATGCAGGAGCAAAAAAGGGAAACCCTTGAATCCGATTTGATTGACAGTTGGTAAAAAATAAATGGGCTTGTATTGGCTGTTGTAGTTCTTGCCAAGTTTTACCTAGTATGCGTAAGCCAGTACCGCCATCAAAAATCAGGCGTTGTCCACCTACATATATTTCTACACAAGCAGTATTACCACCATAGCGGTTGGTGCTGGTGTCTGGGGTAGGAATCAAACCCCGTACACCCCAAAATTGCACAATAAACTCACCTGCTGGGCTACTTGGCAGGGTAGCAGACTTTTCAGGTATGTAGCTCTGGGAATCCGACAACTCAAAATTTGACATTTTCCTTCAAATTAGACCTTAACGAGCAGGTCATCGTAGCGCCGAACTTCCAACAGCCTGTTTTTTTCGTCCACAATGACTACCGTAGGAGAGTAATTTTTTAACTCTTCTGGAGTGAACTGCCCGTAAGTCATTATAATCAAGCGATCGCCAATAATGCCTAGACGTGCCGCACCCCCATTTAGCTCAATTACTCCTGAATGGGCTGGAGCCGGGATCGCATAAGTAATAAAACGCTGACCGTTGGCACTATTAACTACTTGAACTTGCTCATAAGGTAAGATCCCAGCTTTTTCCAAAAGGATTTCATCGATGCTGATACTACCCACGTAGTTGATATTCGCCCCCGTAAGGGTGCAATTATGAATTTTTGCCAAAAGGAGAGTACGCTGCATTTTGGTTTAGGATTTGGTGGCAGTTTCGTAACAAATGAAATTTATGAGTAGAGACGCGATTAATCGCGTCTGTAAAGGAGTTAGGATTGAGGAATAAAAATTTATAACTCTTAACTCCTAACTCCTAACTCTTCTATTATCCTCTATAAGCTTTGACGGATTTTTCTACTAAAGCTGCAACCTTGTCCACATCTTGCCAACCGAGAATTTCAGTCACCTTTTTTTCCAAATTTTTATAACTACGGAAAAATTCGGCAATTTCATCTAAGCGGTGTGGCGCTACGTCTTTCAGGGATTTTACCTGAGTGTAACGAGGATCTTTGTCGGGAACACAAAGGATTTTTTCATCGCGATCGCCACCGTCAATCATCTCCAAGAAGCCAATTGGTCGTGCAGCAATAATACAGCCGGGAAAGGTTGGCTCGTCAATTATGACCATACCATCTAGGGGATCGCCATCTTCAGCTAAAGTATTGGGTACAAAGCCGTAGTCATAAGGATATTTTACCGAGGAATAAAGTACTCGGTCTAGAGCAAAAGCTTCTAGTTCCTTGTCGTATTCGTATTTATTTTTACTTCCGCCAGTAATTTCAATCAGAACGTTGATTAAACCGGGTTTCGGTTGGGCAGGAATACGAGATAAATCCACAAAAAAGTCCTCTGATAACAGTGAATCATGGGGGCACTCAGTCAGCTTCGCTCCCCGTGTAGAATTTTAGGGCAATATGGATCTCTGATGGGGAATTGGGAATTGGGAATTGGGAAGAGAATTGTTCAATAATTCTTCGTCTCCCTTGTCCTCCTCATCTCACCACTCCTATGAAAAATGGAAAAAGCGTTGCGAAGTTACTTCGCAACGCTTTTTCCAAGAGTGTATTATTTTCTCCCGCCCTTGATTGCTGTTGGAGGGATTTCTGCCCCTACTCTGTCAAGACACCCGAAACCTGGAGTCACACTATACAAATTCAGGTTATTCCTGATGAAATGCTACTGGAAAACTTTATCAATCTTTACTTCCTTGTAGGTTTTGGATCAGGGGTTGCTGGTTATTTTGAACATTAGTTGAAGAATAGTGGGCGATGACAAATACGGGTAGGGTAAGAGTCAATAGAGCGATCGCAGTTCCCACAATGTCTGCCAAACGTTGGGAATATGTGTCGGTAGAATTGGCAGACTGGCTATTTGAATTCATACAAAGTTGAAGTTATTCGTAACACTGTGTAGGTCTACTCTCTGATTGAGAGTCTTAATGCTATGTTAGCTATTTTTAAACTGTAAAATGTGTAGCATCTTACAATCTAAACCAGTTATACAACTGTCATAATAGCCTTTTTATACATGGAGTTCTTAATACAAAGTTACAACTAAACAAATTATGTTTTATTTTGTAATTAATATTTTCAGATGTTTCCCTGTATGGTGTAATGGTTTGCATACGCAAACCCAACTTTGAGAGCATCATAAATTACATTTTTTCGCTGCTTAAAGATTAATTAGCAAAACATATTTGTCTGATACTTCATGATTATAACATCCTAAAATGCCTTTGATAAGGTCATTTTACTGGAATTGTTAATTTGTGATACAGGACACCAAACCGCAAAAGCACTGAATATCTATCAATGGTTTCGATTGTTATCCGGTAGTTATACACACAACTATTTGACACCAAAGAAGAAATGGTAGGAATGTTTTTTATAACCAATCATAATTACCGAAGAAATACAGATACATTAACTGTGTTAGGCTGCATAGATTCAGTGATAACACTAAACAAATATTTCAGAATTTAAATTTTCAAATCTGTGTAATATCACTGCATTTTTGTCAATCTATATATAGGTAGAGTAAATAATATTTTAGAAGCAGGCGTATCAGCTAAAAAAACCGCCACTAAATATAATAGGGCGGTCTGGTTAAGCAATCGGAGGGTAATTACAGATTACTCTGCTAATAATTGAAATTGCTGTAACGAAGTTTGCACTAAATTGGGCATGGAGAAGAGGCAGAGAGCAGGGGGAAGGGGTGCAGAGGGAAATGAAGAAGCAGGGGAGCAGGGGGAAAAGGGGAAACTTTCTCCCCTGCTCCCTTGCTTCTTCCTCAGTTACCAGTTCTTAGTTCCTTCCATAAACACTAATTGGTTCTTTGATAAATCGGGTGTAAAGATGCTTAAAGGTAGACTTAATTACACGAGGCATACCAAAATCAATGGGCATCAACTTGTCTGGTAGCCGCCAATCTTCTATTTTTAATAAGTCAGGATTTAAATGTGGAAATTCTATGTCAGTAAGTTCTGGACAAACTCCTAGCCTTTGAGAAGCTGCAACTGTAGGTACTTGTTCAGGAGGAACATTGAGGATTTCTACCATTGCCCGATCTAAAGCAAATATATCTGATGCGGCTGCTAAAATTCCTAGTTGGCGAGGTTCACCATTACTAGGGCCATTTCCTTCATGACCAATGATGCCATCTAATATGGTTAAGTTAGGGTTAATAGCCCTAGCAGTTTCTATTAACATTTCACCAAATCTATTCGCATCTTTTCCGGCTTCCATGTGCCACCAAGCTTTCATTTTACCTGGGACGCAACCAAACAAGTTTTTTACGCCCAGTGTCAATGTCAACTGGGCATGGGATTTAACTTTAGGTAGATTAATTACTACATCTGCTTCCATTGCTTCTTTAGACAGTCGCAGATGGTTAAAGTTATCACTAATTGTTTGGTAACGCTGACCTTGAAAATCGATGATGGGAAGATTGAGTTCTTCTAAAATAGGCAGATAGCCGTTTGCTATTGCTACGCCCTTGGCACTACCAAAAGCAGGACTATCACCCAAAAAGGGTTTACCGCCAACTTCAATTACCATTTGGGCAACTTCGTAAACTAGTTCGGCACGGGTGATACACTCTTTACCAGGACGCGACCCTGTAAGTAGATTGGGTTTGAGTAAAACGCGATCGCCTTTTTTAACAAATGCTGCTATTCCTCCAAAAGGTTCTAGGAGAATTACTAAGGATTCTCGTAAAGCCTCTCGTTCATAAGATGTAGCCCGAATGAGACTAACAGATGGTTTTTGAGTCTGCATAGATTAGGGAATGGGGAATGGACAATGGGGAAGAAGCAAGGGAGCAGGGGGAGAAGAACTATTAATTATTGTCCAATGCCCAATGCCCAATGCCCAATTCCCCATAATCTATTATTCTGTTTTGAGCGGTAAGATACCACTCATTTGTTCTAGATTTAACACTGTGGCTAAGTCTGTTTCACTCATTAATCCCCGTTCTAGAACAATTTGCCGCAGGGATTTACCAGTTTCTAAAGATTCTTTGGCGACAGCAGCAGCGTTTAAGTAACCGATGTGGGTATTTAGTGCGGTTACTAAAGCTAAACTGCCTTCGGCATAAGCTAAACAACGTTCTTGATTTGCAGTAATTCCCTCGATGCAGCGTTCGGTGAGTGCAGCGATGGTATTACCCAGAATTTCGATGCTGTGAATTAGGTTATAAGCAATCAGTGGCATCATCACATTTAATTCTAATTGTCCAGCTTGTGCGGCTAATGCGATCGCACTGTCGTAGCCCATCACTTGAAAACACACCATTGATGTCATCTCTGCCATGACTGGGTTATATTTCCCTGGCATAATCGATGAACCGGGTTGCACTGGGGGAAGTTGAATTTCTTTCAAACCAGTTTTTGGCCCCGAATCCATCAGCCGCAAATCGTGAGATATTTTGACTAAATCCTGCGCTAAGTTGCGTAAAGCACCAGAAACATTTACAAATGGGGCCATACTCTGCATGGCTGCCATAAGATGGGGTGCAGGTTCTAAAGGAGTGTCAATCAATTCTGAGAGAACCTCTACCACACGGGCGCGATAAAGAGGATGAGTATTTAACCCTGTTCCGGCTGCACTACCTCCCAAACCCAGCACCATCAAATCACCAGAGGCGGTGTAAATCCGGTTTTGATGTTCTGCAAGAATTTGCGCCCATGCGCGAAAATTTTCACCCAAACGCACGGGTACAGCGTCTTGTAAGTGGGTTCTGCCAGATTTGACGATATCTTGAAATTCTACAGCTTTGTTTTCTAAAGATGCGATCGCACTATCTATTGCTGGGTGTAATGTCTTGGATAATGCCAATAATCCACCAATCCGAATTGCGGTCGGAATCACATCATTGGTAGACTGTCCATAGTTAACGTGATCGTTAGGACTAACACGTTTATAATTGCCCTTTTCTTCACCCAGAATTTCTAAGGCGCGATTTGCCAAAACTTCGTTGATATTCATGTGGTGAGATGTTCCAGCACCCGCCTGATAAACATCCACGACAAATTGATCTCGGAACTTCCCAGCTAGGATTTCATCAGTTGCTTGCACAATCGCCTGACTAATATCTTGAGGAATGCAATTCAGTTCTCCATTGACAATTGCCGTAGCTTTTTTAATGATTAATCCAGCATCTACGTAGGTAGCTAAAGGCTTGATGCCGCTAATGGGGAAGTTTTCGATTGCTCGTAGCGTTTGAATGCCGTAATAAAAGCTACTAGCAATTTGGCGATCGCCCATCGAATCGCGTTCGATGCGAAATTGAGAGTCTGTGTGTTCAGTCATAGTATTGTTTTAAGAGAGCTACAGAAAACAGATTTTCCCACGCAGGCACACTCAGATACACTAATCTGCATAGATTTTGCATATTTGTTTGGCTGCTTGTTGCTTTACAGTTGTTAATTTTGAAGTTTGATTTTTGAATTCCCTATGACCATACCCAACTGGATTACCTTCTCTCGCCTATTGGGGATACCATTTCTGCTTTATGGTTTATATAATCCCACACCTGAAGCTCAGTGGATATGTTTGGCGATTTTTCTCGTTGCTGCATTGACTGATTGGTTAGATGGCTATTTGGCACGGAAACTCAACCAAATTAGTGAATTGGGTAAGTTTCTCGATCCTTTAGTAGATAAACTTCTAGTACTTGCGCCGCTGCTGGTTTTTATTGAATTAGGAAAAGTGCCTGCTTGGGGAGTGTTTTTGATTTTAGCGCGAGAATTAGCGATCGCTGGTTGGCGGGTGAATCAAACGACGATTACGGGGGCGAATATTTGGGGTAAACTCAAAACTGTTAGTCAAATAGTTGCGATCGCACTTTTGATTGCGCCTCTGGGTGAAGTGTGGCGAACTCCCTCTTTGCTTGCCTTTTGGATTTCTGTCGCCCTGACTTTAATCTCTGGAGGTATTTATCTTCTACCGCAAAAAGCTAGGACTAATGAAACGGCAATATAGTATTGTAATTCAGTGGTCTAATGAAGATAAAAAGTACATTGTCAGCTTACCTGAGTTTGGCCCATACACACATACTCATGGAAATACCTACGCGGATGCTCTCAATAATGGTGAGGAAGTGCTGGAACTTTTGATTGAAGATTACCAAGCACAAGGAAAACCATTACCAGAGCCTTTGACTGCTAATGTTTCCTTTCAGTTTGTGCAATCCTCACCGTAATTATAGGAACACTCGGTAATTTCAAAAATAATTCAATAAAATTTGATCGGAGTTCTAAGATATAGTCTTTATTCTTAACCTCTTGTACAGACGCGATTCATCGCGTCTCTGCTCACCCCTAACTTTTTTCATGCCATCTAAAACCTTACCACCGCCCCTGAAACCTGGAGACTTACTACGAGTAATTGCCCCTAGTGGTGCTTTGCGAGAATTTGAGGCATTTGAACGGGGTTTAGAAATTTGGCGATCGCGTGGTTATCGCATAGAAATCAGTCCTCAGATAGATGACAAATGGGGTTATCTGGCAGGAAGAGACGAAAGCCGCCGTCAGCAATTAGCAGCAGCATGGCAAGATCCTGATTGTCGCGGTATTCTCTGTTCTAGAGGTGGTTTTGGCAGCACCCGTATTTTAGAAGATTGGAGTTGGCAACAAAATTCAGCCCTTCCCAAGTGGCTTATAGGCTTTTCTGATATCACAGCTTTATTGTGGAGCCTTTATATAGCAGGAATTTCCGGCGTTCATGCTCCTGTGCTGACGACTTTGGCAGATGAGCCAGATTGGTCAGTTGAGCGATTATTTGATTCGGTAGAAGGTCGTCCTCTCTCACCTCTCAAAGGTTGCGGATGGGGTGGCGGCGTGGTGACTGGTACTTTGCTAGCAGGTAATCTCACCGTTGCTACTAACCTTTTAGCTACACCAATCCTGCCACATCTGGATGGTGTAATACTGGCGTTAGAAGATGTCACAGAAGCACCTTATCGCATCGATAGAATGCTGACACAATGGCGTTTGAGCGGTGCTTTGTCTCAAGTCTGCGGTATTGCTTTAGGCGGTTTTACTCGCTGTGAAGCGCCGCCAACTGTGTCTAGCTTTAGTGTAGAAGAAGTATTGCGCGATCGCTTGGGTGATTTAGGTATTCCGATTGTCTCTGACTTACCTTTTGGTCACGATAGTCCCAATGCAGCTTTACCAGTGGGTGTAGAGGTAACTTTAGATGCGGATGCGGGAATACTAGCGATGCCTACGGCGACAAACTACGCGCCATAGTTTACCGCAAATATTCCATCACCTAGATTAGTCTCAAAGATTAATTTACTTCTCTATTACAACTAAATAATCCCGATCCAAATAAAAGTTTTTTCCATTTGGACTGGACTCTTTAATTACTGTCATTTGCGCCTTTTCTATTAACCACTTAATTGCTTCTGGTGAAGTGGGTTGATACAATATCTCATCATTATCGTATGCAGCAAACCTTGCCCAACCATTTGGTGTAGTTATATTAGTGGTATGAATAAAAGCCTTTCCACCTGACTTGAGAGTTGCATAAATACCGTTTAAGTATTTCCAAATTGTTTGTAAATCTAAATGTACAAATACATCGAATGAATATACAAAATCAAATTTTTCGCTAAACTCAGGTTCAAATTGAGGATTTTTTATTAAACGAAACTCTATTTGAGGATATTCCATAAGCGCTGCTTCAGCATTATCTAGCATTTCTTGTGCTATGTCGAAACAGTATAATTTTTTGACGTTTTTAACTACTTTTGCGGCAATCCTACCACCACCAACACCTATTTCTGCAACTGTACTGTCTTGAGAAATAAACGGTGTAATATACTCACTCACAATATTGACTGCATCTTCTACTGTCGCCCATTCATCACCTAAATAATTGACGTAATTATCTCTTTCATCATCTGTAATTTTTTGATTACCTAGAATAACTTGAGATTTATCCCATGTTTTGGCATAATTGTTCCAGAATTCTTTATTAATTTCAACGTTGGATGGCTGCATTGGTAAATCCTGTTAGTTGTAGCGGTAATATCTAAAGTCATAGGGCTAACCTCACGCATGAGTGAGGTTTGTTCTTGATTTTAGCAAGCACAGACGTAAAAAAAGAGCTAAAAAAATTACGTATTTTAGCTTATGGAAACCCCTGAAAGCGATCGCTCGCTAAAATATTAATCTCAAAGTACACGCAGTAAGCTGGGAATGCTTTCAATCGCTGACAAATCCCGGATTTCTGCCAAAGCTTGCCTAAAATTGCCTTCCCGCACATCATGGGTAACAACCACAATTTCTGCTAGTTCCCCTTGAAAGCCAGTTTGGACAATTGACTCTAAGCTAACGCCATAGTTACCAAAGCAAGTCCCCAATTTCCCGATAACTCCCGGTTGGTCATTGGTAAGGAAACGGGCATAAAACCGAGTTCTCAATTCTACCATCGGCGCAATTTCGCAGTATTCCTGATGCCGACAAGTTAATAATGGATTTGCAACTGCTGTATTGGTTTTGAGGACAGCAACTAAATTTAAGATATCTGATGTAACAGCACTGGCGGTTGCACCAGCACCAGCACCGGGGCCGAAAAACATCACTTGCCCGATGGGTTCTCCTTCGACAAGAATGGCATTGTAAACGCCGTTGATGCTAGCCAAAGGGTGAGCTTGGGGCACTAAAGTCGGATGAACTCTGACGGAAAGTGGTGATGAGGGAGTATCACGTTTAGCGATCGCTAACAATTTAATCACAAATCCCAATTTTTCAGCGTAGGCAATATCTGTTTTGCTCACTTGCCGAATGCCTTCGGTATAAACATCTTGTAGGTTGATGCGTCCACCAAAGCTTAATGATGCGAGGATGGCAATTTTATCTGCTGCGTCTAAGCCATCAACATCGGCTGTAGGGTCAGCTTCAGCATAACCCAAACGTTGGGCATCAGCTAAGACATCGCTGAAGTTGCTGCCTTCTGTTTGCATCCGCGTCAGGATGTAGTTAGTTGTACCGTTTACAATGCCTGTGACAGTGTGAATGCGGTTAACACTCAAAGACTGCTTTAGGGGTTGAATCACCGGAATCCCACCACCTACAGCAGCTTCTAGCATGACGTATACGCCAGCTTGATTGGCAGTTGTGAAAATTTCCGCCCCAAAGCGGGCGATCGCTGCTTTGTTGGCGGTGACTACGTGCTTACCATTACTCAAAGCTTTGAGAATTAGCGATCGCGCCGGCTCCAGTCCGCCCATCACCTCGACAACTATATCTACCGCCGGATCGTTGACAATGGATTCTAAATCTGTAGTTAAGACTTCTGTAGATAATTCTACTGCCCGAGGTTTATCGAGCGATCGTACTCCCACCCGATAGATTTCTATCTCTTGTAACAACGGGTGCCGTCCAGCCTTATCTTGCAACAACTGCACTGTCCCCGTTCCCACAGTGCCTAATCCGAGTATTCCTAGTTTCACACCCACAATTTTTGCACCCAATTTATTCTTTAAGTGCTGAGTGCTGAGTGCTGAGTGCTGAGTAGTTATTAGTATTTAGTACTTGACCACACAGAACTGAGAACTCTTTCCTCAGCTATTTACAATATTCATAACAAAACAATTGTAGGTAGAGCGTTTGCCCTACCTACTGATTATCCTGCTTCCTTTGTCATTTGTCCTTCGTCCTTTGTCTAAAACTAATGACTAATGACCAATGACTAATGACTAAATTAGTAAGTTTCTACGTGCCAGCGACCGGCTTTCTTTAGTTGCTTCTGGTAATCACTCCAGGTTACGCCTTCCTTAGCAGCAGCAGCAGTTAAGGCTGCATCAATACCTTCTTCCATACCCCGCAAACCGCAGATGTAGGTGTGAGTTTTTTCATTTTTAATCAACTGCCACAATTCATCAGCATGTTCTGCTACGCGGTCTTGAATATACATTCTACCGCCTTGGGGATTTTTCTGTTCGCGGCTAATGGCAGCAGTTAGGCGGAAGTTATCAGGATATTTTTGTTGAATTTCTTCCAGTTCTTCCTTATATAAAAGGTTTGGAGTTGTTGGTACGCCAAATATCAGCCAAGAGAATCCTTTAAATTGGTATTCTGGGTTAGCGGCTCTTTCCGCATCTTTAAACTGCCGCCACAGATAAGCCCGCATAGGAGCAATACCTGTTCCAGTCGCCATCATAATGACATTAGCTTCAGGATCTTGGGGTAACAACATTTCCTTACCCACAGGCCCTGTAATTTTTACCTCTGCCCCTGGTTCCAAGAAACACAGGTGTGTAGAGCAAACACCGTAGACTGTTTCGCCAGTTTCTGGGTGCTTATACTCCAACTGGCGGACGCACAGTGATACTGTCTTATCATCTACATCATCGCCATGACGAGTTGAGGCGATGGAATACAGTCTCAGTTTCTCTGGTTTACCGTTTTTGTCTAATCCTGGTGGAATAATCCCAATACTTTGACCTTCTATATACTTCAAATCCCCACCAGATAGGTCAAATTTAAGGTGTTGAACAATACCAATACCACCTTCTTTAACTAGTGGTTCATTAGATATTACCTTGCCAATAAACGGAGCATTGGGACGGTAAGTGTTAACAGGAACGTCACCGTGGTCTTTTTTGGCTTTCGCTTGAGTCATGGTGTTGCCTTTCTTGTCCTTGTTCTGTTCTTCAGCACTATGAGTATTTACAGGTGTGGCTTTACCATTCCCTTCACTGTTAGCAGTTTCCCCAGATTTAGCTAATTCGCTGACAACGCTTGTAGCATTCCCAAATGAGGCTTTACCATTAACTGGCTCTAGAGCATTTATATGCTGGATGCTAACAATTGTGCCGCCTAGACGAGTGATACGTCGCATTTCTTGATTCATGCGGTTGTAAGGCACTCTGATGAACACACTGCCACTTTTCCGAATTGGGTAGTTAGTTTGATCAGTTTCTTCGCTCTGACGCAAACCCACTACTTCATAAACGAAGACGCGGCTACCTAATTCTGTGTTGGCAGCACCCTCAACAGCACCTTGATTGTACATTCTTTCTACCACTCCGATAATTTACTTAACCGTTTTTCAAAAAAAACTATTCCTATCCCATGCCAGCTTTAGTTTACCGGATTTTCGTTTCACAAAACTGGCTCTCAAGGAAAAACGGCATCATTAAATTAATGCCTTGCTAAGTACACTCACCAAAGACATGCAGGCATAGCAAAAAACACACCTGTTCACCTTCTAAGGTAAATGATAAGTCTTGTGGAGAATGTTAATAATGAGTCAATTTAATCTTTTTTTTGTTAACTACCACCCACATCAGCGAGATAGTTTTTTACTTGACTACCCAACGAGCAACTCACAATAGCAGATATTGATAGGAGAACTAGTTTGATTGGTGGAAGCTACCACTCAGTTGACCTCCAAAATTTGCCGTTGTGTTTACTTACTTCGAGGACTTAAATCGGGGAATACCAATCCCGGAAAGTTTTCTTTCCGTTGGTTTTCATTCACCAAATCTACTGCTCTCTCGAAATGTTGTTAGCTATATTTTATGACCTGTCTAGAGATAATTACATGAATATTACAACTTCAGCTACAAACATAGCAATCGAGAGAACCGTGATTTAAGTAACTATAATAAGTTTCACTTGATGTGAAAAATCTGTCAACCTCTATTCAGTACTTTGCCATAACCCAAACGCTTGTATTTGACCATATACATAAATTTACAGCCAATAATTTGACTAATGCGAGTTGTTGGCTCATTCGTTGGGTAGATTTTTGCTTTGAATATCTTAAGTATTGTCGAGTAGGAATTACAATTTAAGAACACAAAGGAAATTCGCGGCAATGCGACAATAATAAATTATACCTTATCATCTTAATTATATAGAGTCACAAGTAGCAGTCTAATAAAGTTGCAAAGCTGATGGGCAGTACTGATCCCCATTTTTAAATTAACAACTAAATGATCTAAAAATGATTCATGAACCACGCTAATTCTTCTTGACAGTAATCTTGTATGGGATACCCCCTTCTGTTAAAATCAAATATACCACTAGGATTAAATACTTACCGGCACCAACATTCAGGCTAGTCCGACGAGTAGCAACTTAATTACTTTGTTGCCTACCCGCTTGGTGTCTTATAGATGTGCTAGGTAGCAAGAACGCAGGATAAACCAAAGAGGTAAACTCCTGGCTTCAGAATCTGCTGTGTGAAAAAATATTGACACAATTTTAGTATTTTAGAGGGGATTTATGACAAGTAAGCCGGAACGCGTGGTACTGATTGGAGTAGCCGGAGACTCTGGGTGCGGGAAATCTACGTTTTTGCGTCGTTTGATAGATTTGTTTGGTGAAGATTTGATGACAGTCATCTGCTTAGATGATTATCACTCCTTGGATCGCAAACAGCGTAAAGAAACTGGGATAACGGCACTAGACCCCAGAGCAAACAATTTTGACCTAATGTATGAGCAAATTAAAACGCTCAAAAGTGGTCAAGCAATTGATAAGCCGATTTACAACCACGAAACTGGCTTAATCGACCCGCCAGAGCGGGTAGAGCCGAATCACATTATAGTTGTTGAAGGACTGCATCCTTTATATGATGAGCGGGTGCGATCGCTAATCGACTTCAGTGTTTATTTTGATATTAGCGATGAAGTCAAAATCGCCTGGAAAATCCAGCGAGATATGGCTGAACGCGGTCATCGCTACGAAGATGTCTTAGCGCAAATCAATTCCCGCAAACCTGACTTTGAAAAGTTTATCGAACCACAAAGAGAATTTGCTGATGTAGTTCTCCAAGTATTACCCACCAACTTGATCAAAAACGACACAGAGCGCCGAGTCCTACGAGTACGTATGCTCCAACGGGAAGGTAAGGAAGGCTTTGATCCAACCTACCTATTTGATGAAGGCTCAACAATTAATTGGACTCCCTGTGGACGCAAGCTGACCTGTTCTTATCCTGGTATGCAACTATACTACGGTTCAGATGTTTACTACGGTCGCTATGTCTCAGTACTAGAGGTAGATGGTCAATTTGACAACTTGGAAGAAGTAATTTATATCGAAACCCATCTCAGCAATACATCCACCAAATATCAGGGTGAATTGACTCATTTGTTACTCCAGCACCGTGAGTATCCAGGTTCCAATAATGGTACTGGTTTCTTCCAAGTACTTACAGGTTTAAAAATGCGTGCTGCCTATGAGCGTTTGACAGCTACGGAAGCAAAGCTAGCGGTTCAGGTTTAAAAACAGCAGTACTTGTGTCAAAGTTTGTGGGGGCGCTTCTGGGTGCCCCTTTTTTTGTGTTATTAAATACATTTAGTCTACGAAATAATTACCATAAATTTATTTTTTTTACAGATACTTACCTTATAGTGAGTGGTTTTTATCAATATCAACAAGATACTAACTACTGAAGTATAAATATTGTTATGATTTCATAAATTAATGTGAGTTCGACGGCTCCTAGGAAACTAAATTGTTTCTCTCAAGGCATAACGAATGCCGTTCGTTGGAAGCACACGTTAAATTTAGGTAGTTGAACTGAATACCACATTTAGTCAGCAAAAAAACTCAAGTCAGGAGGAATTTGCTTTGTCTCGTCGATATCTATTTACCTCCGAGTCAGTAACCGAAGGTCATCCAGATAAAATCTGCGATCAGATTTCTGATACCATTCTGGATGCCCTACTGACACAAGACCCTAGCAGCCGTGTCGCTGCTGAAGTAGTAGTTAACACTGGTTTGGTGCTAATCACTGGTGAAATAACCACCAAAGCAAATGTGAATTTCGTCAATCTCGCCCGTAAAAAAATTGCCGAAATTGGCTATACCAATGCTGATAATGGCTTTTCTGCTAACAGCACCAGCGTTCTGCTGGCTTTAGACGAACAATCACCTGATATTGCCCAAGGTGTTAACACCGCTCAAGAAACGCGCCAGCAAGATAGTGATGAGCTATTCGACAAAATTGGTGCAGGCGATCAAGGTATAATGTTCGGTTTTGCCAGTAACGAAACACCAGAACTGATGCCCTTACCCATCAGTCTCGCCCACCGCATTGCTCGCCGATTGGCAGCAGTTCGTAAAACAGGCGAATTGTCATACCTGCGTCCTGACGGTAAAACCCAAGTAACTGTGGTCTACGAAGATGGGCGGCCAGTAGGTATTGATACTATTCTAATTTCCACTCAGCATACAGCCACTATTGGGGAAATTACGGATGAAGCGGCTGTACAAGCCAAAATTAAACAAGACCTCTGGTCGGCGGTAGTCGAACCTGTTTTTGGCGATATTGACATTAAGCCTAACGATCAGACGCGTTTTTTAGTTAACCCCACTGGCAAATTTGTCGTTGGTGGCCCTCAAGGAGACTCTGGTCTAACAGGACGGAAAATAATCGTTGACACCTACGGTGGTTATTCACGACATGGTGGCGGCGCTTTTTCTGGCAAAGACCCCACGAAGGTAGACCGTTCTGCGGCTTATGCAGCTCGCTATGTGGCGAAAAACATTGTCGCTGCTGGGTTAGCAGAAAAAGTTGAAATCCAGCTATCTTATGCAATTGGTGTAGCGCGACCAACAAGCATTTTGGTAGATACCTTTGGCACTGGCAAAGTGGATGAAGAAACCTTACTGGAATTAATCAACAAACACTTTGAACTGCGTCCAGCAGGGATTATCCATACCTTCAACTTACGTAACTTACCAAGTGAACGAGGCGGACGTTTTTATCAGGACGTCGCGGCTTACGGTCATTTTGGGCGGGCTGATTTAGACTTGCCTTGGGAACAGACCGATAAAGCCGAATTGTTGAAGCAAGCAGCAAACGAGTCACTTTCGGCAGTAGTTGCTCAAGCACTAACTTAGACTTATACGCGACTGCAAAAACTTAGTTTATATATCTGAGGGTATAGGCAACTTCAAAAATTGCCTATACCCTTATTTCTCTTTCAATTGTCGCACGAAAGGCGGGAGTATCCCCAATACTTGTCGGGTTTTGGGGAAAAGGGGAAGGGGAAAGGGGAAAGAAAAAACCTTTAACCTTTACCCAAAACCCAATTCCGAGTTAAAAATGCTTAATCGAGCAGTATTGGGAGTATCCCAACCGTTTTATTGTGTTGCTTCAGACAAAAATGAGAGAATGAACAAAAGAACCACAAAGAACGCAAAGGTAAGAGGTTTGTAAAGAGCTTTTGTGTCAGTCAAGTGGTTTTTGGAAAAATTGGATGCTCTCCGAAAGCTGAAATTAATCATGTTAAGGTTTTAAGCCAGCACCTTGGATGCTAACTGGTTTTTGGTCATCTCCTTAGTGTCTAGATGCCCGACTCCCCTCAGCGACCGATTTCGACATCTTCAAGGATGCCGAGTGCGTCAGGGACAAGGACAGCTGCGGAGTAGTAGTTTGTAACGAGGTAGGAGATAATGGCCTTTTCGCTGATGCCCATGAATCGGACAGACAAACTGGGTTGGTATTCATCCGGGATACCAGTTTGATGTAAGCCAATCACACCCTGATCTTTCTCACCAGTGCGGAGTATGAGGATAGAACTGGTCTGGTTCTTGGTAATCGGAATCTTGTTACAGGGAAAAATCGGTACATTGCGCCACGTGATTATTTTGCTCCCATCCATATCGATGGTGTCTGGATAGATGCCTCGACGGTTGCACTGGCGACCGAAGGCTGCAATAGTGCGGGGATGAGCCAGGAAGAACCTCGACTTCCGCCGACGGGTGACTAATTCATCAAGGTCATCGGGAGTGGGGGGGCCAGTGCGGGTGTAGATGCGCTGTTTGAGGTCGGCGTTGTGCAACAATCCAAATTCGCGGTTGTTGATCAACTCGTATTCTTGACGTTCCCGCAATGCCTCAATCGTCAGCCGCAATTGTTCTTCCGTCTGGTTGTATGGTTGATTGTACAGATCCGCAACGCGAGTATTCACTCGCAACATAGTCTGAGCAATGCTTAACTGATATTCGCGGGGTGAGAGTTCGTAGTCAACAAATGTTCCTGGTAACGTCGTCTCTGTACTATGACTGGTTGACAACGCGATCGCAGCTTCTCCATACTTGTTTTGTGGAAGTTCTGCACGAATCCGAAACTGCTCAAGTTGAGCCTGTAAGGCCTGCGACTGGTTGAGCAGTTCCCGAAATGCCTGTTGTGGTAGTGCTAATACGGTGCATCGGGTCACAGCTTTGACTGTGAACTTCCAATTGCTTTCTGAATCCACCAAAACGCGATCGCCAAAATAATCACCGTCAGCTAGCATATCCAATAGAGGCTGCTCGTCATATTTGCCAATACCAATCTTGTTCGCCTTGCCATGTGCAATCAAGAAAAGCTGATTGGCTGGCTGACCTGACTGGACTATGATCTCACCAGGTGCGAACTCCTGCTGAACAAACCGACTTGCTAACGCCCTCAGCACCTCGATGTCTTCAAACCCTCGCAGCAAGGGCAACTCACCAAGTTCCTGGGGAATCACCTGCACCTCAGCTCCGGTGTTGGAGAAACTCAACCGCCCATCACCCACGGTATAGGTCAACCGACGGTTCAGCCGATAAGTCCCACCCTTCGTTTGCACCCACGGCAACATCTTCAACAACCACCTTGAGGTGATTTCCTGCGTCTGTGGTGCAGATTTGGTGGTCGTGGACAAATTACGCGCAGCATCTTTACTCAAACTCAGTTGAGGTTGTCCACTCTCAACATTTAAATTTGATTCAATAAAATCCGTCATCACCCCATCCTCTAGTTACTAATAAAAGTGCATGAAGAGTGCTGAGTTCCATTAGCGGATAGCTAAGGTTTAGCCCGTGCTGAGTTAAAAAACCGCCCACTTTCTTGCGGGGTATCAACAGTCAGCCGTAATTTTTACTCACTCAGCACTCAACACTTAACACTCAGCACTCAGCACTCAATATTCAGCACTCCTGATATTTAGCGCCCGATTTCAACATCTTCGAGGATGCCAAGTGCGTCAGGAGTGAGGACGGCTGCGGAGTAATAAGCAGTCACGAGGTAGGAGATGATCGCCTTTTCGCTGATGCCCATGAATCGAACAGATAAACTGGGTTGGTATTCATCGGGGATACCCGTTTGATGTAAGCCGATCACCCCTTGTTTTTCTACACCAGTGCGGAGCAAAAGGATAGAACTGGTGCGGTTATTGGTAATGGGGATCTTATTGGAAGGAAAAATGGGTACGCCGCGCCAAGATGTAACCTGAACGCCGTTGACATCTACGCTTTGTGGATAGAGACCAAGGCGGTTGGCCTCACGACCGAAGGCAGCGATCGTACGGGGGTGAGCTAGGAAGAATCCCGGCTCCTTCCATACCGTCGCTAACAGTTCGTCCAAGTCATCAGGGGTAGGTGCGCCGCTACTGCTGTAGATACGCTGTTTGAGGTCGGCGTTGTGCAGCAACCCGAATTCGCGGTTGTTGAGCAACTCGTGTTCTTGACGTTCCCGCAATGCCTCGATAGTCAGCCGCAGTTGTTCTTCTGTCTGGTTGTATGGTTCATTGTACAGATCGGCTACCCGCGTACTTACTCGCAATACCGTTTGAGCAATGCTCAACTCATATTCTCTGGGTTTGAGTTCGTAATCAGCGAAGGTTCCCGGCAACTCAGCCTCTTGGGGATGATTAGCCGCCAGCTCAATAGCGGCTTCACCCTGGGGAGTCTGTGGCTGGCTCAGGCGAACGCGGAACTGTTCAACATGAGTTCGCAACGCCTCGGACTGAGCGATCGCTCTCTCAAACACCTCTTGGGGTAGCGACAGCACGATGGTTCTAGTAATCGCCTTGAGGGTGTACTGCCAAGTATCCTCGGACTGCACCACAGTTTCATCGCCGAAATGGTCGCCGTCAGCTAGCACATCGAACACGACCTGCTCGTCATACTTGCCAATACCAATCTTGTTCACCTTGCCACGAGCAATCAGAATCACGCGATCGGCAGGCTGGCCAAGTTCGACGATTACATCATCTGGGGCGTACTCCTGCTGAACAAACTGGTTTGCTAACCCGGTCAATACGTCAAGGTTGTTAAACCCTCGCAGCAAGGGCAACTCAGTAAGTTCTAGGGGAATCACCTGCACCGTTGCTCCAGTATTGGTGAAAGTCACCCGTCCATCACCCACGGAATAACTCAACCGACGGTTGACTCGATATGCACCACCTTTTGTCTGCACCCACGGCAATAACTTCAATAACCACCGCGATGTAATTTCCTGGGTTTGCGGTGCAGATTTGGCCGTTGTTGCCAAATTACGCGCCGCTGCTGTACTCAAGGTTAAATGGGGCTGCTGATCTTCTACCAAATTGGGGTCGTTAGAATACGTCACAACTTAATCCTCCACTTTATTAGTTACTAAAAAAACCGATCTCACGCGATCGCATACTGACCTTGAACCAATTCACGGACAAAAAAACCTGACCTTAAACCCTCACCGATCCAATACGCCTAGCAGAAGTCCCCAGCCCTCTGGGCCCACTAAGTAGCCGCCCTGCTAACGAATTACGCAATTCAAATTCCTTATAGCGGTCTACCGTTATATGCCACTTCAGGACACCGCACATCCACTGCTCTAGTTTCTTGACGTATCCGAGCAGTTTCTCGCGGGTACTTGCATCCAGGTTGAAATCATCGAAAAGAACTGGCAGTTCGGTGGCGACGATGAGTTGAAACTGGAGCGCCCTAGAGGTCATCAGGTTGTTGACAACTTCAACGGCCTGCGGCAAATCGCAGTTGAGGAAATTCTGAACGACCAGCACACAGTTATGGATTTCGCCCTCGAATTCGATTTCTTTCTGATAGGAAAAGATATCGTTGGTTAAACAGGCGTAGTCGGCGGCGGAATTATCTAGCGATCGCATCGTTCGGGTGCGGTAAATCTCCTGCGGGATCTCGTTGCCCTGAGCTAGTCGGGACAGACTCATGGTCAGATCCGAGCCAAAAGTCTTACGGCGCATCTCAACATAATCTATCGGGTCGGGAATTCGATTTTGAATCTGGTTGGCGAGTTCCCACACCCAGCTGTCAGTCATATCCTGGATTGCGCGGCGGAACTGAGTCCGCGCGTTGGCAGACATCGGGCCGGCTGTGCGAGACCAAATATCTGCCAAGCCCGCTTCCACAGGATTGGTCGGAACCTCGCTGGGGGTGGAGTCATCTAGAGGCATGAACGCCGACAGTCGGGCGTTGAATACTTTTGCACCAGCCATGTTGCGGTTATTCCCGTAGAGCGCCGGGAAGTAATCATCGGCATAGGTTCCCCAAACAAGCCAGCACGCTGTCAGATTCAGCTCGTGACCAGACCCATTCGGATGGATCAACGCACCGCAGAGGGCTACGTCGGCAACATCAAACTTGTGGTCATCCCAGATGACAGCATCAGGAATCCCAGGTAGTGATTCCAGCATCCCCATCTCGCGCGCCCATTCCTTGGAATGCTTCCGCGCAGCATTCAGATGGGGATTCAAGCTTGTAGTGAAGGGCATATAAAACTTCGGCAGTGTCACTGCTCCCACAGCCTGGTATGGAACGTGAGTGAACCTCTTGAACCTTCCTAAACCCAAGGCCGCATATAACGATCCAATCCGCGCCGCCGATGTGCCTAGCCCTGTGGGGCCTCCCAGAAGTGTGGATGTCGAAGAATTGTCTCCTCCCTTGTTCATGTAACGGCTTGATCGCATGTGCCACTCGTGACCGCCCGATTGCCAGTCCTGGAGTCCTTTGATGTAAAGGAGAACGTTCACACGAGCCACTGGATCTAGTCCGTACTCCTCAAAAAGAGGGGGCAACTCGGTGACGGCAGTGTTATCAAACTGGTATAACCGCGAGGTCAGCAGTTCGTTGGTGAGGTTAGCTGCCTCTTGGGTACTCACATTCAAGAAGCGCTCCAAGACCAACACGCAGTTGGCATTTTCGCCTTCATCCTCCACTTCTCTCTGGTAGGAGAACAGGTCATTGCGTAGATGTACTCCATCGGCAAATGTGTCTTTGAGTACACGCATTGGCCGAGTCGAGGCAATGTCAGCCGGAATCTCTATAAACACGGCGTGTTCGACGAGATCCGCTGACCACGGAGCGCCACCAACTTTGCGGCGCATCTCAATGTATTCGATGGGGTTGGCGACCCGATCCTGGTTAATATTGGCAAGTTCCCACAGAGACTCTTCAAGGAGGTTCTTGGTACTCTCGAAGAACCGAAGTCGCCAGTCCACAGATTTAGTAAAGGCAGTGCGAGACCACAGGTCGGCCAAGCCGCACTCCACGGGGTTGGTAGGTACTGGGGGAGTTTCGGTGGGGTAAATTGGCATGAACATTGGTAGTCTGCCGAGATACTCCTTTGCCCCATGCATGTCTTGGGTGCGCTTATAGATTTCCAGGAAATGATCGTCGAAAAAGAACACCCAAACATACCAGTCGGTTACTAGGTCAAGCTCCGCTCCCGGCGCATCTGGATGGGTATAGGAGCAAAGCAAGGCGTAGTCGTGAGCATCAAATGTGCGCTCGTCCCAGATAGGGGAACTTTCGGCTTCCTCTTCTGAGCCAAGTATCCCCATCTGGTAAGCCCAGGCTTTGGAATGCGATCGCGCCGCTTCCAGGTTTGGATTCAGCCGCGCGGGCCAAGGCATGTAAAATTCTGGCAGTTCAAAGGGTTGCATGATCTGCGCGTAACCTCCTCTGGAGTCTTCTTGCTGTCTTCATTTCGTGGCTGAGATTGGCAATTGATGAGCATCTTCACCAATCGCGCTATGTCCTCACGTGTAGTTTTCTGGTGGTAGCTCGTAATTAAGGGAATAATTTGAAGAAGAAATCAGAATTCAGGAGCAAAGCTAAAGATACTCCGCCTTTGGTCAGAATCAATCATTAAGCAATTCAAACCCGCAACTGATAGCGCAGTTTCTCGTAGGGAATTCAGAGAATGAATTCTGACTCCTGAATTCTGTTTCGATAAAATGCTCTTCAGTCCAGATAAAAAGCTATGTGAGTTTTAGCTCAAGTTTTCTATACCCAAAGATAGGAGATTTGAAAAATCTGTTTGAGTTATTACTCATTTCAGATGATGGCAAATGAATGTTTCTTAATTTATGGTGTTCTCATAATCTTTCATGGTTATAGAAAAAAAGCAATACGTAGGCTCAAGCATTTAAACAGATAGTTAAATTCAAAATTGAACAATTAGAAGACAGTTAAGACAGTTAAGCGGATAGTTAAATTAATTAGAAGACAGTTAAGACAGTTAAGCGGATAATTAAACTATTTAAGACAGTTATTAAACAATAATTACTGATTGTAAATCTTTGCAACTAAAGCAATATGGCTCAGTTCATCCACAAACAAATTAGAGGCTGTAAACCCAAACCTATATAAGTCAGCCCAATGATGATATATATGAAAAAACTGTGGTTTCGCTAGATGCTTTGGACGTGATGTCTTTCTATTAAATTTTGTTTTTGTTTCAGTACACAGAAACAAAAAAACTTTAAAAATCACAACTGCGATCGCTGCTAGAATCAAAAAAACATTCTAACTAGCTTTTAACCACAAACCCAGCTAGCAGATTAGATTTATTACAGAATTCAGAAAAATGGGAAAGGGTTAATAGAAAGCCCTTTTCCTCTCTTACAAAAGCTACACTTGTGTGAAATAACAATAAGATTCCGCACTTTTTTTATAAATTGGGAATCTTAATCTTTCCAGTTAGTCTGAACAAATCCTATTTGAATCAATACTTGACTAATTTGCGATCGCAGTTAACTAATTAAGTATCTTTCTACTTCGTTACCTCTGCTCCCGCTTTGTTTGACTCATTAGATGAATAAGTAGATTCTGTCTTCTCTGATTGCGTTTCACTCGTTTGTTGCAATTGGTTGAGATGAATGTTGTTCACTTGAACAATAAAGTATTCTAATGCTTGACTTGCCTTTTGTTGCTGTTGGCTTTCGTCAGACACATCATAACAACGATAAGGTGGAGTTACACCCAATATAAATTTCTCTTGTTCAGCTTCTAACAATTCAACTGCTGTGTTAGCAGCAAGAGAATTCTTCTGAAAAGGAAAAGAGGTAACGATACTGGCAACTATAGAAGCAATAGCTGGGCAGAGTACAGGCAGCCATTTGAGCCAAGCTTGTCCTGCTTCTAATTTGTCTACCAGAACTAAAATTGGTGTGACTCCTGATAAAATAACTGTCGCAATTTGCAAACTATAGTAAAGGTTCCTTGATACACCTCTAATTTTTTTATAATCGTCAATCAAGTCTTGGCTGTATTGTAAAGCCTTTCCTCTTGTTAGAGTCAGGGTTTCTTTATCCCAAGAATTAGGGTTAGTTAATAGATAACTATACAGTTCAGCTTTTTTGGTGAGTTCTGACTGATAAGCTGCCTTCTTATAGTTCTGAAATACTTGTCTATTGATAAGTAACAAAAAAAATAAGAAAGTTAGAGCTACTGCTCCAGAAATGACAACTGTTTTATCTTCTGAAAGAAAAACAATAAAGAGTGCAGAAGAAACAAAAGCTGCAAGTAATAAATATTCAATTACCTTCAAGTTAAATAACTTTTTCTCATCTGATTTAGAGGATAAATTTTCAATCCTATCGGAAACTTTCTTTTGGTTTATTTGATTAAGATTAGGTAGTTCAGAAGTAGTCATTGCCTTTTACTCAATTCGTTATCGGGTGAAATGTCGCAACAAAATGAATAGCAATAAATAGAATTAATTGTGCTGAGGGTGTAGAAGTCAGGACAATTTCGCAAATATATAGAGTCCTAACTTTTGCTTAGATATCCCTTATATAATTGCTCTTAAGTAGCTTCTCCCTTAGCAAAACCTTCTAGCATCTACTATTAGCTCCCATTTTGTGATTGACTAGTTGGCTGAGATGCTTTACAAAAGCCAGAAATGTTTCTTTCTGTTCACGTAAAATTATCTAGACCCAGCAAGTCTAATTAATCCTAACCATACATACATTTGATTGATAACACAAGGCTTTTTTTGATGGTAATTTTACTTAGCCAACAAAACACTTTTAATACATTTAGCGTACTTATTCCAAAAAATATATGATTTGGACTTTGCAATAGTCGAATTGTTTTTTGGGGAATTTTAAGCCTATCGGGGGTGTTAAGCTGTCGTATCGAGATTGGCAGACAACTATTTCGACAGGAAATTATACAAGATTCTCTGATTTATCAAGATATCCTTCAGAGAGGAAGATAGCAGGAAGCGCTAGCACTGATAAGATGCGAACAATTGCAGAAATTAACGAGAAAATCATCCGCCAACGTGCAGTAGTGTTGACAACTGAAGAGTTAAAAGCACGAGTTGTAGAAATTGGTGTTACTAAAGCGGCTAAAGAAGTTGATGTAATTACCACTGGTACGTTTGAGCCGATGGAATCAAGCGGTGCAATTATCAATCTCGGACACACTGACCCTCCGATCAAAATTCGTCGTTGCTGGTTAGATGGTGTACCAGCATACTCTGGTTTTGGGGCAGTAGATTTATATTTGGGTGCGAGTTGTGCCGTGGAGACGACAGACGGAGAAGAAGTCCGAGAACGTGGCGGCGGTCATGTAATCGAAGATTTGATCGCTGGTAAAGCTATACATGTAAAAGCGCAAGGACAAGTAACAGATTGTTACCCCAGAGCAAGTTTTGAAACTACAGTTACCCGTGAGACGATTAATCAGTTTTATTTATTCAATCCGCGCAATCTTTATCAAAATTTTATTGTTGGTGTAAATGGTGGTGATCGCCCCCTCTTCACCTATCTGGGCCCTTTACAACCCCGTTTGGGGAATGCCGTTTACTCTAATCCCGGTGCTATTTCACCCTTACTCAACGATCCAGATTTGCAACTCGTTGGTATAGGGACTCGAATTTTTTTAGGCGGCGGTATTGGCTATGTTGCCTGGGAAGGCACTCAGCACTTCCCCTTACAAAAACGTTTAGCTAATCGTACACCAATTGGGCCTTCTGCGACTTTAGCTTTAATTGGTGATGCCAAACAAATGGATGCTCATTGGGTGCGGGGTTGTTACTTTAAAAGTTATGGCCCCTCATTGATGTTAGGTGTTGGTGTTCCACTCCCTGTATTAAATGAACAAGTAGTTGAACACTGCGCTGTACAGGATAAAGACTTAGTAGCCCCAATAGTAGATTTTTCCATTCCCCGGCGCGTTCGTCCCACCTTTGGTTTGGTGAGTTATGCCCAACTCAAATCTGGGAGGATCACTATTGAGGGCAAAGCTGTACGCTCTGCCCCCTTAGCGAGTTTGTTTTTTTCTAGGCAAGTCGCCCTAGAGTTGAAAAAGTGGATCGAAGCAGGGACATTTACCCTCACAGAACCAGTTTCTCCAATTCCGATGGAGCGATCTTTTCTACCCCAAGACCGTCGAACGGATTTTTGATCTTGGGGAGCAGGGAATAGGGTGAGCCGGGGAGGCAGAATAATTAATGACTTCTGATTACTGAGCCATGCCCCATGCCCCATGCCCAATTCCCCATTCCCTACTCTTGAGTCGGTTTCGGTCGCTTGATGGGTTTAGGAGCAGGCGTTTTTGGTATAGGTTTTGACACCACAGAGGTGTCGCCGCCTGCGCCTGTTTTCTTGATGGGACGCGGAGTTTCGCCACTGCGTCTGGGGGGGAATGGTTTTCTACCACCAGCACCAGCACCACCGCTACCGCCAGCACGAGGGCCACCTCTGAATGGTGGTTTGCGTTTTTTGGGCAAGTCAGCGATCGCTTCAGCTTTTTCTACTATCAAAACATCAGCTTCTCGCTTGGCTTGGAAATCCCAGAACTTTCCTACCGCTTTGGTGGTCAGGACACCTCTCAATTTCAACTTGAAATACTTGGGTTTGTCAGTTGGTTTGCGTGCAGCCTGCCTAAT
This sequence comes from Nostoc sp. UIC 10630, assembly GCF_010747425.1. Classification (NCBI taxonomy): domain Bacteria; kingdom Bacillati; phylum Cyanobacteriota; class Cyanophyceae; order Nostocales; family Nostocaceae; genus Nostoc; species Nostoc sp. UIC 10630. Next base: position 2,003 of record NZ_JAAGOG010000008.1, on the reverse strand, counting down.
TTTGACTACCAAACTCTTAGCGTCAAAAGATTGGTAGACTACCTCACCACGAACAGAAAAACCACCATCAGCTACTTCTGATGAGGGGATCGTGGGAATTGTGCTTAATTCAGAATTTTCGGATAAGCCATCATCAAGTGTCTGTGACTCTTGCAACTCTAAATCTGACTCGTCCTCATCTGTTGAGCTTTTAGCCAGATTTTCTGGCTCCCAAACTCCGACGATTTGGATGTGCAAGGTGTCATTTTCTTGTCTTGTACGTGGATATACTACCCACAAATGTTCTTTTTCTAAGTCTAGATGATTCTTGACTAAGCTCATAATCCGGCCTAGGAGGACGGCATTGAGTTCTACACCATCTGTGGTTAGCAGTGTACCTTGAGTAAATTGTTCGCTGCTAGCATGATAGCGACCCCGGACTAATCCAATCGCTCGGTACTGCATCGGTTCGCTGGGAGGCGGAATCGGTTGCTGTCGATTGACTAAGTTCCCATTTGAGTCAGTCTCGCTGGGGTTGACAGGCGAATTTTCAAATTTAGAGGGCTTGGGTACTATGTGAACATTAGAGGCAGCCTCTATTTTATTTGGGCCCTGGTTAGAGGCAGAAGAATTGGAGGATTCAGGCAACGGCATCAGGTCGGAATTCATAAAAACTCCTTGCGGCGGAGACACATCCCATTGTGGGATTTTATAAAGGTAGCTGGAAAGAGCATTTGTGCGACTGATGAAAGTATATTTGCTTTTCACAAAGTCACACTAGGGTACTCTATAACAATACTAAAGGCGCTAAATTGAGTGTATAAACACTAAATGTGTAATTTAGCGCCTTTACACTAGTTTCGGAAGCATATCATAGCTACAATTCTGACGGCTCCTCCTAAAGTCATCACTTACTTTAGCAGTGTAAATAGTTAATTGTTATAAAATTCACAGGCAATTGGCGGTATTCCGCAAAGTTTTGGAAATTTTTAACTTTACGATTTGTGTAAATGATAATGTCATTAAAATTTAGGAGAAAGACAAAACTGTGTCTCAACCGCGCAATCGTTGGATAGTTCAAATCGTCTTGGCGCTGGCAATTCTTGCTTTTGTGGGTGTTTCGGTGATTCCCATAATTGGAGCATTTAATAATACGCCACCCTCAAACCAGAATACTGCTAGCACCAGAGGCACTTTGACCTCTGCTGACCAAAAATCAAAATTGGAAGATGAAGTACGGGGTTATGAACTGGTTTTGCAAAGGGAACCAGAAAATCAGACTGCGCTTAAGGGCTTATTGCAAGCGCGTCTACAACTACTGAGTCAAAAAGAAAAAAGTGAGGTTAAACCAGCAGATATCCAAGTCGTCATTGAACCCCTGGAAAAGCTAGCCAAGCTGAATCCCGAACAGTCAGAATATTCAGTGCTACTAGCTCAAGCTAAACAGCAAATAGGCGATCGCGAAGGAGCCGCTCAAGCTTATCGCGCAATTTTGTCTACCAAACCTGGCGATTTGAAGGCTTTGCAAGGAATGGTGGCTTTGTTAATCAGTCAGCAACGCCCAGAAGCAGCTATTGGTTTGCTGCAAGAAACCCTCTCGAAAGCAGCCCAAGCAAATACAATTCAGCCTGGAAGTGTAGATACAGTAGCCGTGCAGGTGTTGTTAGGTTCTGTTCATGCTTCCCAGAAACGCTACGCTCAAGCTAGCTCTGTATATGACCAGGCAATTAAGAAAGATCCTAAAGATTTTCGCCCCGTTGTGGCAAAAGCGATGCTCTTGAAACAACAGGGCAAAGATGCAGATGCAAAACCTTTATTTGATAGTGCCGCAGCTTTAGCACCTGCTCAATACAAAGACGAAATTAAAAAGGCAGGAATGACTTCCCCCATTCCTAATTCAGCCGTATCTCCCGCGCCTTCATTGAAAAGTACGCCTAAGTAATGGGCATTGGGCATGGGGCATTGGAAAGAGGCGAAAGAGGGGAAAGAGCTAATTTTATTATTCTCCCCCTGCCTCCTCTGGC
>NZ_JAAGOG010000216.1:0-11907 GCF_010747425.1 Nostoc sp. UIC 10630 | reverse complement strand
GGAATGGGGAATGGGGAATAGATAACAATTCCCAATGACCAATTACCAATTACCAATACCCAGTACCCAATCCCCAGTACCTATAAAAGACTGTTTACAAAGCAGGTAGCATGTATGCAACAAGTTCCTGTATCACTATGGACTCTGGTTGCTGGGATAGTAGTTACAGCAATCAGCATTTGGATCGGTCAAAACCACACTCTCATGCCGATGCAGGCATCGCTACAAGCGCCTTTGGTAGACGGTTTTTTCAACGTCATGTTTACCATTGCGATCGCACTCTTCTTGGTGGTAGAAGGAACTATTCTGATTTTTTTGGTGAAGTTTCGTCGCCGTCGCGGTGATGATACCGATGGTTTACCAATAGAAGGTAACGTTCCCTTAGAAATCTTCTGGACAGCAATTCCCACAGTGATTGTCCTCGGTTTGGGCATCTACAGTGTAGATGTTTTTAACCAAATGGGCGGTTTTGAGCCTGCTGGTCATCCTCATTCAGCCGCTCATGTTGCTCATAAGTCGGGAACCGCTATCGCTGCTACACTTAGCGATACTGAAGCAACAGCTGCTCCAACAATTGCCCCAACAATCGGGATTGGCGCGTCTCCTCAAACCCTAAACAAACCAGCCGATTTAGTTGTTGATGTCAAAGGGATACAGTACGCCTGGATATTTAATTACCCTGATAGTGGCATTACCTCTGGAGAATTGCACATTCCCGTCGGTGCTGATGTCCAACTCAACCTTTCAGCACAAGATGTAATTCACTCATTCTGGGTGCCAAACTTCCGCTTGAAGCAAGATGCACTTCCCGGTATCCCTACCGAACTACGATTTGTTGCCACCAAACCAGGTACATATCCCGTAGTTTGTGCTGAGTTGTGCGGTGGTTATCACGGTTCAATGCGGACAGAGGTAATTGTCCACACACCAGAAGCTTATGAGAACTGGCGGACAGAAAACCAGATTGCTCAACAGCAAAACCTCAATCAAGTCGTTGCAGTTAATCCAGCCGACTTATCAACATCAGAGTTTCTCGCACCCCACACCCATGATATGGGAATTAGTGCAGCAACTCTAGAGTCATTGGTCATTGGTCATTAGTCATTGGTCATTGGTCATTGGTCATTGGTCATTGGTCATTAGTCATTGGTCATTAGTTATTCGTAACGGACAAATGACAACGGACAAATGACAACGGACAAATGACAACGGACAAATGACAAAGGACAAAAAGACAAAGGACAAATGACAAACGACAAGGGACAAAAATATGACGCAGGTAGAATTTCCACGGAATACTCCACCAGAAGGGAAGAAACCGGAAATGGTGGCTGGCCACACCTCTCATCCGAAGGCGTGGAAATGGCAAGATTATTTTACATTTAATGTTGACCACAAGGTTATTGGTATTCAATACCTGGTGACGGCGTTTGTCTTCTATCTCATCGGCGGGCTGATGGCGATCGCTCTGCGGGTGGAATTAGCAACACCAGATGCAGACGTACTCGACCCCAATCTGTATAACGCTTTCATGACCAATCACGGGACGATTATGATCTTCCTGTGGATTGTCCCTAGCGCTATTGGGGGATTTGGTAACTATTTAGTGCCGTTGATGGTTGGTGCTAGGGATATGGCTTTCCCGAAGCTAAACGCGATCGCCTTTTGGTTAAACCCACCAGCAGGATTACTCATATTAGGTAGTTTCATTTTTGGCGGTTCGCAATCTGGCTGGACAGCTTACCCACCTTTGAGTTTGGTGACAGCGCCAATCGCTCAAACTATGTGGATACTTGCGATCGTTTTGGTGGGAACTTCCTCAATTTTGGGTTCGCTGAACTTCGTAATCACCATTTTGATGATGAAGGTTCCTAGCATGAAATGGGATCAAGTACCCCTATTCTGCTGGGCAATCTTGGCAACTTCCATTCTAGCCTTGCTTTCCACACCTGTATTAGCAGCCGGTTTAGTTCTGCTGTTGTTTGACCTCAACTTTGGCACCTCCTTCTTTAAACCAGATGCAGGCGGTAACGTTGTAATTTATCAACACTTATTCTGGTTTTATTCTCACCCGGCAGTATATTTAATGATTCTGCCCATCTTCGGCATTATGTCGGAGGTAATTCCAGTTCACTCCCGCAAGCCAATTTTTGGTTATAAAGCGATCGCTTATTCTAGCGTAGCCATCTGCGTTGTGGGTTTGTTCGTTTGGGTACACCACATGTTTACCAGTGGTACACCCGGTTGGATGCGGATGTTCTTCACCATCTCCACTCTCATCGTTGCAGTTCCCACTGGCGTGAAGATTTTTGCCTGGGTTGCTACCCTTTGGGGTGGTAAAATCCGCTTCACCGGTGCGATGCTTTTCGCCATTGGCTTGTTGTCCATGTTTGTCATGGGCGGCTTAAGTGGTGTGACGATGGGAACAGCGCCTTTTGATGTTCATGTCCATGACACATATTATGTTGTCGGACATTTTCATTACGTTCTGTTTGGCGGTTCCGTGTTTGGTATTTACGCAGGTATTTATCACTGGTTCCCCAAAATGACCGGACGGATGTTGAATGAAAGCTTGGGACGGATTCATTTCGCTCTCACTTTCATCGGCACAAATTTGACCTTTTTACCCATGCACGAGTTGGGTTTGAAAGGAATGCCTAGACGGGTGGCAATGTATGACCCCCAATTTATCGACCTCAATCAACTTTGTACCTTTGGTTCAATTGTTTTGGGGATATCGGTAATTCCTTTCGCCATCAACATGATTTACAGTTGGCTGAAAGGGCCTTTGGCTGGTGATAATCCTTGGCAAGCTTTGACTTTAGAATGGACAACTAGTTCACCACCTGCAATTGAAAACTGGGAAGTGTTGCCGGTTGTGACTCATGGCCCTTATGACTACGGTCATGGTCATAGTAATGAAGTACAGCCATCTGCAACGCCGGAAGCTAGTGCTTAGTTGCTAAATTCAGTATTGCGATCGCACTCAAAGTCACTGAAACTTCTAGTCATTAGATTTGGCAACTCGAAACTCCAAGCTTGGAACCCAATACGGTTCAGTTAAGGCTAAAACTCTGTTACCAAAGTCGTTTTTTTTAACGTAGACGCGGAGCGGCTTGCCGTAGGCTACCGCCAAGACACAGAGAACGCAGAGAGAAGAAAGAGATGCTTAACTGAACTGTATTGGCTTGGAACACAAACGCCCGAATTCAATAAACAAGCGTCCGAATTCAATAAACGAACGTCCGAATTCAATAAACGAACGTCTGAATTCAATAAACAAACGTCCGAATTCAATAAACGAGCGCCCGAATTCAATAAACAAACGCCTGAATTCAATAAACGGATGCCCGAATTCAATAAACGGATGCCCGAATTCAGAAAACGAAACTCGGAATTTTGAAAATTCCTGAACAAGTCAAGAGTTTGGCTAAACAAGAATTTTGGATAAAGAATGGAAATTTTGCTGGTTCGGACTTCATTCTTTATTCAAGCTTCCACAACAGACAGAGTAGACCGTATTCTCAAAAAATCTATGACTATAGCTACAACCACGAGCGAAGATCACAGTGCAGGACACGAAGAACATCCAGATTTAAGAGTTTGGGGGCTGTTGACGTTCCTCGCTTCTGAATCCCTGATGTTTGGGGGATTTTTTGCCACTTACTTGTTTTTCAGAGGTATTACACCAGTTTGGCCTCCAGAAGGGAGTGAAGTAGAACTACTTGTACCGACGATTAACACCATTATTCTGGTGTCTAGTAGTTTCGTCATTCACTTTGGTGATACGGCGATTAAAAAGAATAACGTCAAGGGAATGCAACTATGGTACGCAATTACCGCAATTATGGGTGCAATTTTCTTGGCTGGTCAGGTTTATGAGTACTCAACATTGGGATACGGACTGACCACCAACGTCTTCGCCAACTGCTTTTATATCATGACAGGGTTCCACGGTTTGCACGTTTTTGTGGGACTGTTATTGATATTACGTGCATTGTGGCGATCGCGTCTTCCCGGTGAATATTCTGCCACCAATCATACTTTCATCGAAATGACAGAAATTTACTGGCACTTCGTAGACATTATTTGGATTGTATTATTCACCTTGGTGTACGTTCTTACTTTGTTTTAACTTGGGCATTAGGCATTGGTAATTATTATTACTTTTTTACTATTGCCTATTGCCTATTCCCTATTGCCTACGCACAAAAAAATTATTATGCAACTTGATGCAAACAAATTCTCATGGTTCCAAGTTCCAGATGAGATCAAAAACCTATTAATTTTAGCTGCACAGAACTGGGAAAATACATCAGAATCCGAAAAATATATTCAACAAGCTTTAGCACAGACTGATGAAAATACAGATGTATTGGTAGCAGCATATAGATTTTTCTATTATAAAAATAATTATTCTCTTGCATTACAAACAACAGTCAAATTATTAGATAAAATTAAAGAACTAGAGAAATTTCCTGATGACTGGGAGCAACTTCAGCCTATATTAGTCAATCGCAAAGAAGATCCACAAATTCGATTGTACTTAAATGCTTATGCTGCTTCTGGATTAGTGCTAGCAAAGTTAGGAGAAATTGAGCAAGCAAAAGAGATCAGCACCAGAGTCAAACAGATAGACGAAAAGAATGATTTTGGTTCTGGGATTCTGCTGGATATTTTGACACGTCCGGCAGAAGAAGACGATTAATTAGTCAATGTGTGGGTATTGGGTACTGGGGATTGGGTACTGGGTACTGAGAAAGTATTCCTAAATATTTATTTCCTAGTCCCTAGTCCTCAGTCCCTATTCCTCTTTTATTCAGTCAAGGTGAAAATCATGAACAATTGGTTATCTACTAAATCCTATTCTTTATTAGGAGCAAGTACTGATAGTAACTCTATCATCCCTCCTATTAACATACCTACTAAGCTTCCTGTAGGTAACATTCCTAATGTTTCACCGATCATTGTGATCCAATCTTCTCAGCTATCAATTTAAAAGTTATGAAAGGTAGGGATTGGCTGCTAACAGGGGACGGTCAGCATCAAGCCTGTAAATCTGTAAGAGCCTGGGATTTATTGAGAGAAAATTACCGTCTTTATCGGTTTTTAACTGAGGTGGAAGATGTTCTCAATGGTAGTGACAATGAAACTAATTGTCTGCCAAAAATCCGGATGCTTGTAAGGCGCTTGATTGTAAATTCCTACTGGGTACAAAGTCAACATTTAGAGCCTTCACCCAAAACGGGAAACTCTGTTTTACTCCTATATGATGAATTGGGTTTTCCGTTAACAGTGCAAACAGTAACATTTGCACCGGGAACCCGTTCAAACATTCATAATCATGGAACGTGGGGAATCGTAGCGGTGCTAAAAGGCCAGGAAAAAAATACTTTTTGGCGACGCACCAATAGCCCAGAATTTCAGGACAAGATTGAAGCAACGGGAGAGATAACTCTCTGCCCAGGAGACATTATTAGCTTTACTCCCGATGCAATTCACAGTGTAGAAGCAGTGGGTGATGAACCAACTGTGACTTTTAATATTTATGGCGAAACTGATCCGAATGAGAGGTTTGAGTTTGACTTAGTTAGCCATAAAGCTAGGAATTTTTAATTTCATCGGTTCGTACTTGGCGCTTTAGCGCTAAAGAGTAATTAGGAGATAGTTGAATGGCAAGAGTAATTTTCTATAGCAAACCAGGCTGTAAAGGTGGTGTTAAGCAAAAAGTTTTGCTAACAGCTGCTGGTCATGAGGTGATACCACAGAACCTGCTAAAAGAACCTTGGACAGCTGAACGGTTGCGCTCATTTTTTGGCGATCGCCCCGTAGTCGAATGGTTTAATCTTTCCGCCCCCAAGATAAAATCTGGTGAGGTGGTTCCTGAAAAAGTGGATGAACAAACCGCTTTGGCGCTGATGCTAAAAGAACCACTGCTAATTCGCCGTCCTTTGTTAGAAGTAGGCGATCGCCGTGAGGTAGGATTTGATGTACAAAAGATTGATACTTGGATTGGATTACAAGCTGTGGATGAATCCTTGCAAGAAATTAGCGACAAGCTTTTGAAGCAAGATTTGCAAAACTGTTCCCACGGTAAAGATCATAATCACGGTCAAGGTTCTCAACAACACCAAAAGCAAGGCAACTGTAAACATTAGTACAGGATTTTTGCACTGAGGTAATCTGTTAAAACCTTAGTTATTGAGTTTGAGATGCAACCATGCTCTCAAACTCAGTAGACAAATTTAGAGTGAATTAGTATTTGTAACATCTTGTGAAAATATGCTTATTTTAGTCACAAATGTTACAAAGCTAAACTTGCATGGGCATAGTAAGTATGCTTAATATTGCAAGAATAAAAAAAAATGACAGCTACTTTATCTGGTTATCAACTCCTCGAAACCCTTCACTCCGGTAGTAAAACCATCATTTATCGTGGACGGCGAGAAACTGATAACGCCTCTGTCATTGTCAAAACTCTCTTGTGCGAACATCCACTCTTAGAAGACATTGCCCGACTGCGCCACGAATATCAAATCATTGAGACTCTGGAAATTCCTGGCATTGTTAAAGCCTACGAGTTAAAGAATTATCAGCATGGACTGGCTTTGGTTTTAGAAGACATTCCAGGTTGCTTGCTCCAAGAACTGATTGCAACTCAAACAACCACTTTGATTATTTTTCTCAATGTGGGGATTAACCTAGCACAAATTTTAGGAGAACTGCACGCCCAACAAATTATTCATAAAGATATTAAGCCGCACAATATTTTAATTGACCCCGATTCTGGCGAAGCCAAACTGATTGACTTCAGTATCTCCTCACGACTTGATAAAGAAAATCCCATCTTGAGCAATCCGAATTTGCTGGAAGGTACGCTTGCCTATATGTCACCTGAGCAGACGGGGAGAATGAATCGGGCGGTTGACTATCGCACCGATTTTTATTCGCTGGGTGTCACCTTGTATGAAATGCTGACGGGTATTTTGCCCTTTGAAGCTGTTGACGCGATGGAGTTGATCCACTGTCACATTGCCAAAACGCCAGCCGCACCCTGTAGCGAAACCGTGTGCCGCGTTCTGGGAGATGTGCCAGAAGCGATTAGTGCAATTATTTTAAAATTATTAGCGAAAACAGCAGAGGAGCGGTATCAAAGCGCTTGGGGATTGAAAGCTGATTTAGAGGAATGTTTGTTTCAACTGCAAACAACTGGAAAAATTGAAAACTTTGTACCAGGAAGACAAGACAAATCCGGGCATTTTTTGATTCCGCAAAAGCTATACGGCCGCAAAGCAGAAGTAGCAACATTGATGGCTGCGTTTAAGCGTGTGGCAGGAGGTAGTAGCGAACTCATGCTCGTCTCTGGTTATTCGGGGATTGGAAAGACGAGTGTCGTCAATGAAGTTCATAAACCCATTGTGGGAGCAAAGGGTTATTTCATTGCAGGCAAGTTTGACCAGTTCAAGCGCAATATTCCTTATGCATCCTTGATTCAAGCATTCCAATCCTTGATTCAGCAATTACTTACCGAAAGCGAAGCCCAAATCCAAGTTTGGAAAGAGAAACTCTTAACTGCATTGGGAGAGAATGGGCAAGTCATTATCGATGTGATTCCCGAAGTCGAACTAATTATTGGAACTGTGCCACCAGTAACACAACTGGGTGCGGCTGAATCTCAAAATCGTTTCAATCGCGTTTTTGGGCAATTCATTGGCGTATTCACGACCCAAGACCATCCCTTGGTTGTGTTTCTCGATGATTTGCAGTGGGCAGATTCGGCATCGCTGAACTTAATTGAGCTATTGATGACAGATAGCGATGCCTACGGCGGCGAGCCACGCAAATATTTATTGTTAATTGGAGCATACCGCGATAACGAAGTGTCGCCTACCCATCCACTGATGATGGGTTTGAACAAGATTCAAACAGCAAATGCAGTGGTGAATCATATTGTCTTATCACCGTTGCAGTTAACAGATGTGGAAGCGTTAATTAGCGATACCTTGAATCACACAGAAGCCAGCAAGCCACTAGCAGAATTATTATTTCACAAAACTGGAGGAAACCCTTTTTTCTTAACACAACTGCTGAAAACTCTACATCAAGAAGACTTGTTAACGTATGACTTCCAGTTTGGAGTTTGGCAGTGGGATATCCAACATATTCAAGCGATCGGTCTTACCGACTTAAACGTGGTTGAATTAACGGCGAGAAATATTCGCAAATTGTCACCAGAAACACAGGAAGTCCTTAAACTGGCTGCTTGTATTGGCAACACGTTCAATCTGGATGTATTAGCGATCGTTAATGAAGCATCTTCTTTAACAACTGCGGCGCAATTGTGGCCAGCCCTTCAAGCTGGGCTAATTTTGCCGTTAAATCAGGATTACAAAATTCCCTTAGCGTTTACTCAGGAGGATTCAGGCGGCGTTACTTTAACAGATGTTAAAGTTGACTACAAGTTTTTACATGACCGAGTACAACAAGCGGCGTATTCTCTGATTCCCGATGAGCAGAAGAAAGCAACGCATCTGAAAATTGGTCAATTACTGCTGCAAAAGACTACACCAGAAGAACGCAAAGAAAATATATTTGCTTTAGTTAACCAACTGAATTACGGTACTGATTTACTAATATCTGAAATAGAAAAATCTCAACTTGCAGAACTCAATCTGATTGCAGGTAAAAGGGCAAAAGCAGCCACAGCACACGATTCCGCCATCAAATATTTCCAAGTTGGTTTGGGATTGTTAACAGAAGAAAGCTGGAAGTGTGAATATGAACTGACATTAACACTGCACTCAGAAGCAGCAGAGGCAGCTTTTTTGAGCGGTGATTTTGAAGAAATGCAGAGATTGTTTGAGATCGTCCAAAACTGTGCTGTGACGCTACTGGACAAAATTAAAGTGTATGAAGTCCAGATGCAAGCTTATATGGCGCAGAACCGGCTGCTAGAAGCGGTTAACACAGCGCTACAAGTTTTAAAGCTGCTAGGGGTGGAGTTTCCTCAAGAACCGAACGCGTCAGATATTGGGCAAGGATTGGCAGACACTGCGGCAATTTTGAGTGGAACGCGAATTGAGGATTTAATTGAACTACCTCAAATGAGCGATCGCTATAAATTAGCAGCCATTAGACTTTTGTCAAGTATCTTTGCTCCTGCATATATTGCTGCTCCTGCACTGTTGCCCTTGACGGTATGCAAACAAGTACAATTATCCGTCGAATATGGTAATGCTACCGTTTCTCCCTTTGCTTATGCCAATTATGGTTTTCTTCTTTGTGCCATTGTGGGAGATATTGATTCAGGTTATAAATTTGGTCAGTTGGCTTTAAATCTAGTGTCAAAGTTAAATGCTCAAGAAATCAAAGCCAAGACAGTTTTCATCGTAAATCTATTTATCCGACATTGGAAAGAGCATCTGAGAGAAACCTTAGAGCCTTTGCTGTCAAGTTACTCTAGCGGAATGGAGACAGGAGACTTAGAATATGCAGGCTATAGTCTACTACAGTACTCTTGTTTAGCTTACTTTAGCGGTAAAGAACTGACTGTCCTTGAAAGAGAGATAGCAAGAAATAGAAATGCTATTCATAATATTAAGCAAGAAACAGCGCTTAATTATATAGAAATCTATTGGCAGGCTACCTTAAATCTACTTGGAAAAAGTGAAAATCCCTCCCTTCTCAAGGGTGAAGCCTGCGATGAACAGATAAGATTGCCACTACACCAGCAAGCAAACGACAATGCGGGAGTTGGCTACATATATTTGAACAAATTTTTGCTTTGTTATTGGTTTGAAAATTACTCGGAAGCGATTGAGAATCTCGCTATAGCGGAGAAGTATTTAGATGCAGTAGTAGGAATGCCCCTTGTTCCTCTATTCAATTTTTATGATTCTTTAGTAAGGTTAGCGATATATCCAGATCGCCAAGCATCAGAACAACACGCAATTATCGATCGCGTCCAAGCTAATCAAGAAAAAATGCAAAAATGGGCAGATCATGCCCCAATGAATCATTTACACAAATTCTATCTAGTAGAGGCAGAACGGCATCGGGTTTTAGGGGAAAAAATCGAAGCGATTGAGATGTACGATCAAGCGATCGCACTTGCTAAAGAAAACGAGTATATCAACGAAGAAGCACTTGCTCACGAACTCGCTGCCAAATTCTATTGGTCATGGGGTAAACAAGCCATTGCCCAAGCATACATGACAAATGCTTACTACACCTACAGCCATTGGGGTGCGATCGCTAAAGTCAAAGATTTAGAAGCACGCTATCCGCAATTGATTGTGCAATCAAACACAGAAAAACTAGAACCGAATTACCTGCACAATATTCAAACAAACTCCACGACTAGCGGAGGCGCTCAAATTCTCGACTTGATGGCGGTGATGAAAGCTTCACAAGTCTTGTCAGAAGAAATGGTGCTGAGTCGCTTGCTCGAAAAATTGATGAAAAATGCGATCGAAAATGCTGGCGCTCAACAAGGTTACTTTCTTGTCAAGCACAATCATCAATGGATGCTAGAAGCAGAGGGAATTGTTGAAGGTAAGAACGTTAACGTTGTTGTTAACTTTGAGCATGAAACTCATTTATTCTTACTTCCGGTTGCCTTATTCAATTATGTAGAAAGAACCAGAGAAAGCCTGATTTTAGATGATGCTGTTAAAGACTCTCGCTTTGCGGCTGATGCTTATATCGCCACTCACCAATCTAAATCGATTTTGTGCCTACCATTGATTCACTCTGGCAAGTTTACTGGTCTTCTTTACCTGGAAAATAATCTTATTTCTGGTGCTTTTCCTTCAGAACGAGTGAATGTGCTGAGTCTGTTGACAGCACAAATTTCGATTGCGATCGAGAACGCCCGTCTGTACACCAACCTACAAGCATACTCGCAACAACTGGAAGCTAATAATGAAGCTTTACAAGCATCTGAAATGCGAGAGCGAGAAAAAGCCGAACAACTAGAAAAATCTCTGTACAAACAGCAACAAACCCAAGCTCATCTTGTGCAGACTGAGAAAATGTCAAGCTTAGGGCAATTGGTAGCTGGTGTTGCTCACGAAATCAACAATCCCGTCAATTTTATCTTTGGCAACCTGACCCATGCCAACGGCTATACTCAAGAGTTGCTAACACTATTGGAACTTTACCAAAAACATTACCCATCTCCCCATCTAGAAATTCAGGAAGAAGCTCTAGCAATTGACTTAGAATTTTTGCTGGAAGACCTGCCTAAACTAATGTCTTCTATGCGGGTTGGAGCAGACCGAATTCGGCAAATTGTCGCTTCTCTGCGAACCTTCTCACGCATGGACGAAGCCGAGATTAAAGCCGTTGATATTCATCAGGGGATTGATAGTACCCTAATGATTCTGCAACATCGCCTCAAAGAAAAGTCAGATCGTGTCGGTATTGAGCTTGTTAAACATTACGGCAACCTACCCCAAGTGGAATGCTATGCAGGGCAACTCAATCAAGTGTTTATGAATGTGTTGAGTAATGCGATCGATGCTTTGGAAGAGTCATTAGCGGATAATCAAGGACAAATAATAACTCCAACCATAACTATTTACACTGAACAAATTGATGCTAATCAAATCGAAATTCGGATTGCAGACAATGGTCTAAGTATACCGGAGTCTCTTCAGCGCCGCTTGTTCGATCCTTTCTTCACCACAAAACCTGTGGGTAAAGGGACAGGTATGGGTTTGTCGATTAGCTACCAAATTATCACTGAAAAACATGGTGGCTCACTCTCTTGCATCTCAGAACCAGGTAAGGGGGCAGAGTTTCAAATCCGCATTCCAATTTGCCAGGAAGTTAGCAAGAACGTTGTAGTTGGCGTTTAGAAGTAGGGGGTAGGGGGTAGGAGGCAGGAGGCAGGCGGCAGGAGGC
>NZ_JAAGOG010000215.1:0-12011 GCF_010747425.1 Nostoc sp. UIC 10630 | reverse complement strand
CAGAGGTACTGGAATAATAACTAATCCTCCCGTGTTTATTATTTCAAGCACTGTATAGCCTTAACTGAACCGTATTGGCCCATATTCTGCGAGTCTTTTCCTCTAAGTTTGCGAGGTTCGATCCGTCGCCGGTAACAACGCAAAAATTGTTCTTTTCAGTCACGTTCTCCCAAAAGCGCTGTGCTTCCTCAGGGGGGGCTTTGCTGTCGGGACTCAGTAAAAGACAAATCCTAGGCCCATTGAGTCTGATATCATCGATTTTCGGAAGTGCTTCTACCTCCTGGTACGCAATGCGATTAATTGGTTGAAAAATTTCCTCAAGGCGACGCTTCATCTCCGCATCTATTTTTGGCTGGGAAGCTTTTTCAGCACGGTTTTCGATACGCTTCCGTAAGTTTTCAATGTTTGAAAAGTACCAAGCATCGTTTTCTTTACGGTGGAGATACCACGCATCGCTTCTGAACCTCTTGAAAGCCTCCTGGAACTCAATAACGGGTTGGTTTGGTGCAATCAAGCACTCCATGAGCTGTGCTTCGGTGAATCCCTTCACTGCATCGATGGACTCGGAAAGGGAGGCAGCCATTAGCAAAGAGGTGATCTGGCTGGCAGCATTGTTGCCAGAGTTGGCATCAACAATCTCGGCGATCGCCATTCCACCGGAAGCAATATCGTGAGCTATAGCTCCTTGAAGATTGCTGATCTTGTTTATCTCCTCACGAACATCACTGATATTCAAATTCAGGTGCTGGCAGCCGATGAGATGTACATCGTTGTCGGGCCGCTCCCAAACCGACTTTATAATCTTGGAGATGAACTGCATCAAGCCGCGAGTCTGCCGATAACTCTCATTCTCCTTGAACAGTGCAATGACGTGCTTTACCGAGGGATGGAAGGGGTAGGACCCATGAATTTCATCGGCGATCTGCTCTGCGCTTTTAGCAACCGACTTCGATTTCACTGCCTCGGACAGTGCGGCAGCGTAAGCCGATGCAACACTATCAATGACAGAGCGATCGGGAAGCGACCTGAACAGACGCTTTCGCAGGATGTCGTAAATTTCGTGTGTCGCCAAATCCACTGGCGTGATGGGCTGTGCCTGCCGATTGGCTTCTTTCTCAAAGTCAGATATAGCTTTGCGAAGCTGAGTGGTTGCTCCTTCGTAACTCCCCGACAGGTTTGACACTACGATACAGCATTGTTTCAGCTTTAAAGAGGCTGACAGAAGATTCGACAAGGCGTATGTCGTGACCTTTGCCAGGTTCCCATCGCCCACGGGACGTGTTGTCGCATAGTCAAAGTATGGTGGAAGCTCGTCTAATAGAATTAAGGTTGGGATATCTCCAATTAACTCTATCCAATTCTTTTCTGAAGGAGCTTTCGGTCCATCTTTCCAAAACCTGCTGAACTCCGACTCTTTTCCGAGCTGATAGGCGATTTCTCCCCAGATGAATGTCTCTTCAAAACCACCACGCCCGTTGATAGCAACAATCTTTGCATCGCCGAACAGGGTCTCTTTAGCCAGATCCGGAACAATTGCATTGCGTAGCTCGGCATCACGTGCCAGTAAGCCCAGGGCAATCATGGAATGCGTCTTACCGCCCCCCATTGCTTGCTTCAGCTCAAATACTGCTTGTTCAGATTTTCCCGCCAATCGCATCAGTCCAAGCTGCAAAAGTGACTCCATCCCCTTGGTGACGAAATTCTTGCTGAAGAACTCCTGAGCATCTGCGGCTGTGCGTTCGATTACATCAGATAGATTCTCGATATGCTCACTCATGGCGTAATTGATCGCCATCGGGTGGATCTGACAAGCATCTTTGACTGTAGGCAACATTATTGATCCTCGAAACGCATTCTGAAACGGCACTCGTTACTCATCTCGAGGTCGGCTGTACTTATTTCTTTATGAACGACCCTGAAGTAACCTGGGTACTGCCTGTTAGGTCGTAAACACTAAACTTGCACTGATTGGAGGAACAACGGCAGATTGCTCCTTTGGGAGCAGTTGCCTATGGCTTCGCCTCCTAAGGTGGTAGCATATAGTCCATCGTCAATCCTGCAAAGTCACCTCTTGTTATATTTGTAACTTCAAGGTGAACACAAAGTAGCTAAACGTTATATTACATTTTCCACTTTGTCACCCAATTGACGATATCTTCACCCTAATATATTGGCATCCGAAGGAATACTAGCTCGATTAAAAATGGGATCTCGTATCTCATCATATTTACGTATTATTCATTGAGAAATTTTGTTTCAGCAGGCACTCAATCAGGCATTAGTACAGAAGTAAGTAGACAAGCGTACAGAAAAATTTTTTGGCGATGGCTTAGGATTTCTGTTTTTTCCTGCCTACACTACGGCTTGCTCATCTGTAGAGAGTTTAGAAAATCGTGCGGATTTCTTCTATGGCGGTGCTAAGAGTTCGGCAAAGCCAAATACATTATTTTTTCTCAATAATGTTTCTGGCGCTTTGCCATCTTTGCAAAAGACAAAGAACAATGAAAACACTTCTCTTCCACCCAATCAGCGGGAATTGCAAAGAGAGTCTCACAGTTAGTACATTTTGTTAATAAACCCAATTGGTGGCGATCGCATTTCATCTTCTCCTTAAATTGCCACTCAATGCGGTGATAAGGTACTTCTCCATAGCAAGCACCACATAACCGAATTGGTCTGGGTTTCATAGTCATACCCTTTGGTGGCAGCATCTCCAATAATTTATCAACCTGTACCTCAACTACTTGTGCTAGTGCCTCTAGTTCTTGTTGAGTTGGGAATGGATTGAGGTACAGTTTTTTCCACCTTGACACTACTGCACCAATTCTTGCTTCTCTACCAACTTGATACCCAGTTAGCAAATTAGCCCTTTCAAAACGACCTAAAAAGTGACTAATACTTTCTCCTGGTAATGGTTCAACAATATTTATCCAAGGTTCAAAATCATAGATTTGGTTTGACATCTGAAGCTGATAATTTTGATATTTTATATTTTCTTTTAGCTCGCTACTAATGAATAGTCTCCTTCTATGTTCTCCAAAACTGATTTATCTATTTTGTTAACACCAGATTCTAGTGCTTTAACTGCTGCATCTCTAAGAATTTGATCTAATAATCTAATTTGACCATCAGTTTTTTCCTGCAAAAGAGTTATTATTTCCTGGTTATCTGCCAAATTTGAGGTTTCTGGTAGCCTCAAAATTTGCTGTTCCCAAATTTTTACTGTTTTTCTAAAGTTTGCGCCTAAGAGTTTCTCAAAACTAAAGTAAGATGCAAAACGTCCAGCCACCTGCTCATCTTTGCTAATTAAAGTATCTAGTCGGCTACTTGTACCTACCAATACTGGAACAATCTTTACTTTATCAAATAAGTCTCTAACGTCTGGAAGCGTTTTAAATTGAAGACGATGGGCTTCATCAATAATCAATAGCTCCACCTTACATTGTTTAATTAAATACCATGAGCGCTCTCGAAGCTGGTTTTCGTTACCGCCTTTCGCCTTAAATTTTAGAGTTTCAATGATAGTTTTAAAGAAAAGTGAAGGGCTACAAGAACTGCCTGTTAGCTCAACATATAGTACGGGAACAGTTGGATTTTGATTCGGTGTTTTGGCTACTCGATTTTGGTATGTATAAAAAAGAGAAGCTGTAGTTTTACCAAGACCTGACTCTCCTACTGCCCTACCAGGTTTTCGTAATTTACGCCTTTCATCTAACCAAACAGCAAATCTTTTAACTTGTTCGAGATTTAAAATATCTGGTTGCCTGAGACGTTCAATTTCTTGTTGTATTTCTTCGTTAATCATGACTTACAACCCTAGCTCTTCACGCAGCAGCCGAAAATCCACTTTTTCTATTGTCTCATCTGTTTCAGTAGGACTTACCAAAATCTCAATCTGTTTATTTTTCTTCTCTTCTTCTCTTTGTGGTAGTTGTTCTGCACGTTTTTGTTCGGAGTGGCGGCGTTCAGCTTTAGTCTTGTTTTTCTTATATTTCAAAAAGTTTCTGCGTCTAATTGCCTCTTCCAAAATTGAAATATTATTGATACCGTTCCCACTATTTTCAGCTTTTTTACGTGCATATTTAACTTCTTCAATTGACAGTCTTTCTGCTTCTAATCCAACAGCATAAGCACGGGCTAAAAATATTTCTTTATTATTCTTGCGACCGTATACCAATACCAGAGTAATATCTCTGGGGTCGAACCTTAAAATGATTTTTTCACCTGCGTAAGCCCCTAAATTTTCTCCTCTGTAACGAAGTCCAGAAAAATTGAGATAGCCATTGTCGTACACGACTCGCTCTGCTGCCTTCATTAAGCAAATGTCAAGTTCTCTTTCGTTGAGCAAAGTAGGAGGCATCCGCAATCCCATTTGCCAACGCTCAATCCGGCTCTGTGTTGGAGTTAAAGGGTTAGCTTGACTTCGGGCATCAGGTTTTTGATTATAGCTATCGACAATGTATCCAACAATAAGTTTTTCGAGTTCAGGAAGACTTATACAAGCTTTTTTCTCAGCATCCTCTGGGCGGTCTTTGACACTGGAACCTACGTAACCTGGCATTTCAGAAAGTAGTCCACTCATAGTTCTAAAGGGTCGTTCGACAATGCCGCCATCTGAAGGTTTGCTTCGCAGGATTGGTTCAAAATCTAATTCATTAGCAATCCATTCCATTAAATGTTTTGAGCGAAAATCTTTACCACCATCTGTATAAACATACTTAGGTACACCGTAAGCACTCCACTTACATCTAAGTTCATACTCCGAACCGTAACGTTTTGGCATAATTCCATTCCGTAGCGCCAAAGCCACAACTTGAGAACTTGGCGCGGTAAAACCTAAACGGAAACCAACTATGCAGCGAGAGTAACAATCTATGACTGTAGTTAATTGAGGACGACCTATCTCCTTACCATCCTCATCAACTAATGTGATGTCAGCCTTAGTATGGTCAATTTGCCAAACCTGATTGCTGTACTTAATCGGTATATCTTGACCATCACGAGTTCTAATGATATGCTCAGAGCCATGCCATCCAGGGCTACGGCTAGTGCGAGATTGATGCTTTTTCTCTTCCAGTGGTTTGAGCCATCTTTCTACTGTTCTTGCACAGGGAGCCTTGCCGTATTTCTGCCAATACTTAAATCCTTCTGTCTTAGCTTTATTTTTGATTAGCGTACCGACTTTCCAGTCTAATTCTTCTCCTCTAAAGCCTTGTGTCTCTAGCTTTGATATCTCCTGCTTCAGTTCGTCTTTAGCTAGTTCGTAAGCTCTGATCGCAATTTTCTCTGCCACCTGAGTACGGGTCATGCGATCACTGCCTTTATTACCAGCTTTGTAAGTTTTAATAGTTAGGTTATACCAGTATTCGCTTTTTCTGGTTTGTCCTTTGTCTGCTCTAGGAACCTCTGCGAAGCTAGCTAGACCGTTTTCTTGCCAAGCCTTAACTAAGCGTCTCACCGTTCTTTCCGATTTTCCTAGCTTCTGAGCAGTTTCTTTCAGCTTTTGTCCATAAGTTTTGCGATCGCAGGGTTCACGTAAACTCCGAATAATTTCTAATTTCAGCCTTTGCTCACCTGAAAGCCTGAGTTCCGAATCCTCTAAAAATCGCTGATCCAAAAACTCAACCGATTTATCTTCCTCGGCAGTATCGTAACCCTCATTTGCAAGTATTACATCCGATGAGCCATCGAAAATGTCTGCATCTTCATCACCTAATAGGTAGGTATCTTCTTCCAGTTCAAACTGTTCATCTACATCTAAAACACTCATAGATGTAATTCTCTTTTAAAAATTAAGGTACATTTATACTACTATATAGTCGTGAATAATTGACATTTAATTTTTCGCTAAATCAACAAAAGACACTTAATATGTCGTATTAATGAAAAATTGACATATAATTTGTCGTAACCAACCTAAACAGCTTTCTTCGCTATCAAAGGGGGAAAAGTATTGATATATAAGGATTGTTCGCTAATGTCTAAGTGTGACAAATAATTTGTCGATGTGGTCAAATAATTTGTCGCTCTACATGTACATTAGCAAATTATATGTCGCAATTTGCTAATTAAAGTTAGATAAGAATGATAAAGGTGCGGTGTGGGAAGAGGGGAGCGTTGGTCGCCTTTTCCCTAACCCCTTTATTTAATTATTTTGTTCTGCCTGAGTTTGAATAAAGAGGAGAAAGTTTGGTATGTTACTTGAACTCAATCAACTAATTGTTAGAGCTGGTCATCAGTTGTTGATTAAAGATATCTCCTGGTCGGTATACAAACGTATTTTGGCAGAATTGGGGGACAATCGCAGTTCTAGGATAGGTTACAGTCAAGGAGTGCTGGAAATAATGGCTCCATTACCAGAGCATGAAGTAGCTAAAGTTATTATTGGAGACTTGGTAAAAGTTTTATTAGAAGAACTCGATCTGGAATTTTGGAGTTTGGGATCTACGACTTTTGATAAACAAAGTATGGATGCTGGGGTAGAACCTGATGATTGTTTCTACATCCAAAATGAAGCTAGAATTAGGGGCAAAGATAGAATCAATTTAGAAACTGACCCACCTCCAGATTTGGCTATTGAAATTGATATTACCTCCCGCACTCGTTTCAATAATTATCAAGCGTTGAGAGTACCAGAACTGTGGCGATGGAATGGAAGCAAGTTGGAAATAAACGTGCTGCTCGATGGTAAATATGTAGAATCAAATACCAGTTCTATTTTCCCCAATCTTCCAATTCAGCAAGTGATTCCCGAATATTTGATCCTGAGTAAGACCAATGGAAGGAATGCGACAATGAAAGCATTTCGTGTATGGGCAAGACAGCAAATAGGAGTGATTTAGTTACAATCCAATTGGTATTCCATTGATTCCACTCCTGACGTTGATGGTGAGTCTGGCATTGTGGTGTTTGTTGTGAGTCTGTTGGGCTTCGGATCGCTCCTTACCTGGAAATTTGGTAAGGTACAACCGCCGATGTTGGGGTAACTCAATTGACGTTCCCCATCCTGTAGAGGGATGAGAGATTACGGTAATTTAAGATAAAGTCGTCGAAATAGTGTAAATGGAAGCAAGATCGATATCAACCTGCTTCACTCAATTCATAATGACGAATATATAGTTTGCCGAACCACTTAGATTACCATCAAACCACTGTGATAGAGCGGGTTGAAGCATAGAGAAAATTGTTATCGAAAAAGACGTTTATTGTTTGAGGAAACCTCCTATGAAACCGGATTACCTAATTGTAGGCAGTGGTTTATCAGCATTGGTCTTTGGCGCTTTGATGGCAAACTCCGGTAAGACCGTGCAAATACTCGAAGCTCATGAGCATCCGGGCGGCTTTGGCCACACATTTACGATGGCTAAAAAATACACGTTTAATGCCCAATTCCATTATGTTTGGGATTGCGGTGAAGGACAAACGGTTAATCGAGTACTCAAGAAATTAGGCTTGGATCGGGAAGTGACTTTTGAGCGGTACGACCCGGATGGTTTTGACCACATGCGAATGCCGGGGTATGCGTTAGATATTCCTTCTGAACCAGAGGAACTGATCCAGCGATTATCAAAGCTGTTTCCTGAAGATAG
Source organism: Nostoc sp. UIC 10630 (assembly GCF_010747425.1). Lineage (NCBI taxonomy): Bacteria > Bacillati > Cyanobacteriota > Cyanophyceae > Nostocales > Nostocaceae > Nostoc > Nostoc sp. UIC 10630. The sequence continues at coordinate 4,422 of NZ_JAAGOG010000215.1, read as the reverse complement.
AGATCGCATTCGCCAATTTGTTAACGATGTCGAAAAAACGAGTGCAGGTTTGAAAAGACTTGCTCCTCCAGTTAAGCCAATTGAACTGCTCAAACATACAAGCGAAGTGTTTTGTACTGTCCAATATCTCAACAGTACACTTCAAGATGTATTCGATAAATTTCAGCTACCCCAAGCCGCCCAAACCCTATTAGCTCTGCAATGGCCTGATTTTTTGCTGCCTCCAAATCAACTCTCGTTTTATGCCTGGGTCGCTTTGTTCAAGGGCTATCAAGCCGGTGCATTTTATCCAACCCAGCATTTTGAGCATGTTATCAATTCGTTAGTCAAAGTGATTGAATCAAATGGAGGGCAGGTACTACTAAACCATGAAGTCACGAATTTTAGAGTCACAGACAAAACGGTTACGGGCGTTGAGGCGATGGATTTAAACACCCATCAAACTCACGAATTTACAGGTGACACCGTGATTTGTAACATTGACCCCAAAAAAGCCGCCAAAATGATTGGTGAGTCACATTTTTCTAAAACCGTGCGCCGAAAACTCAACTATGAGTATTCTGCATCCAACTACATGGCTTATTGCGTCGTCAAAGACCTCGACCTGCGAGACTATGGATTTGGCAAGTGGAATGTTTTCCACACTGGTCATCAGGATTTGAATGAAGCCTTTGCTCAGATGTATGAACACAATGACTTTTCCAATCCCAGCTTTGCCATAACAACGCCCACTTTATTGACACAAGCGAGTCGGGATTGTCCAGAGGATTGTCAGATTGTCGAATTCCTTACCGTTGCTAATTACGACTACTTTAAGCAATTACGACAAAGCGATTCCCGTCGGGACGGCAAAGCCGATCGCAAAGCCTACAACCAGAAAAAGCAAGAAATTTTCGATTCTATCCTCGATGTCGTAGAAAAAGAATATGTACCGAATTTTAGAAAGCATCTAGTCTTTCATATCACCGGCAGTCCTACCACCAATGAACGTTATTGCTGGTGTCCCAACGGAAATTCCTACGGTTCTAGTCTCACACCGCGCAACATGGGTTTGGGACGCTTGAATCACGAAACCTCACTCAACCATTTCTATTTCTGCAATGCTTCATCAGGCTATCCCGGTTTTGCTCCCACATTCTGGACTGGAGCATTGCTGTATCAGCGATTATCTGGTGACGTACTTTTAGGCAATAGCTAAACAGACAACTCGCAGATATTATTCATATTCAACAACTGAGAGGTCAGTTATGAGAATTGCAGTTATCGGTGGTGGAGGCAGTGGTATGGCTACAGCTTACCTACTTGATAAACAAGGGCATCATGTCACCGTGTTTGAACGGCAGCCTATGTTAGGAGGACATATTCGGACACTTAACAAGAATGTTCAGCCTAACCAATCTGATTGCAATGAAATGTTGGAAAGTGGAGTGCTAGAATTTCCTACTGTATTTCACAACTTCATTGCTCTTATGCAAGAGCTAGGAGTGGAACTAGAACCCATCCGTGTCGGTTCAGCTTTATTCCCCAAAGATGGTATTCCCTTTTTCTCGAAGGTCACGATTGAGAACAACTATACAGGCATCCAACGCTTCATTGAATATCTGCGGTTCGATACCATCCATACCCGTTCCCTTGGATTATGGCTAAAAACGCGATTTGCCCAGATGGAAGATTTTTACGATCGGCCACTGTATCAATATGTAAACAACCAAAGTATAAGCAATACCTGGCTAAAGTTGCTGACGATGTATAGCTACTCAATGCCCTTTGAACTCATTGATAACTTTCCCGCAGAGATGGGAATTCCGATGTTACGCGACTACCTCGCAGTCAAATGGCTCAGGATTAAAGGCGGTGTATATTCCTATATTGAAAAAATTCTGGAGCGATTTCAAGGGGAAGTTTTGTTGAATGTGGAGATTGCTAATATTTCTAGAAGTCTAGATGGTGTGATAATCCAGCGATCTGCCTCTGGCGGCAGCGCTTCGCTATCGCAGGGTGAGATCCAAGAGTTTGATAAAGTCGTATTTGCCACACCACCCGACCAAGTGATAGCACTGTTAGCTGACCCAACCGAAGCTGAAATTAAACGCTTCTCAGATTGGAAAGCCAATTATGCAACCACTACAATTCATACTGATACTTCTATGTATGATCGTCATCACATCCACCACCCCTCGGAATTTGATTTTTTCCAGACAGACACCCAATGGGGATATAACAGTTACTTAAATCAGCTTTGCGGCATCTCATCGCCACAGAATTATTTTTTATCGTTTCAACTAGAAAGATTGATTGCTCGCGATCGCATTATTCACACTCAAAAGCATCACACTCCGTTGTATACCACTGAATCTTTTCGATATCGAGACGAAGTAGTTGCCACCAATGGAGAGAACAATACTTACTATGCGGGAGCTTATCTCGGAGATGGATTGCATGAAGGAGCGATCGCGTCTGCGTTTCGTGTCGCTCAACTCATTGGTTCACCCTTAGCTGTCTCCATTTCTAGCTTCAATGACAGAAACCCAGATACAGTAAATATAGCAGCGGATACGGCGGGCATTGGAAAATATTTAACTCATCCCCGTTCCCATCGGTCTTGAGATTTTAGTTATAAACCAATATGCTTGGGTTAAGGGTCACTGGCAAAAATTTTGGGTTTTTGAGACGCGATAAATCGCCGTCTCTACAAGTTTTACCTAATGTGATATTTCGTTTCTATAGTTCTGTTGAATAATTTCATTCAATGCAGCCATATCAATTAAAAATGCGTCATGTCCGTGGGTTGACTTTAACCACGACAGTTGAGCATTAGGGATTAAATTTGCCAATTCTTGTTGTTCTACTGGTGGATAGAGAATATCAGAATCAATGGCGACAACTAGAGTTGGTTGCTGGATGCTTCCAAGAACAGATTCATAATCTGATAAATTAGAAGCTGTGCGATCGCGTGCAATATCGTGGCCATCCATTGCATGGGTGAGGAGAATATAAGTATTGGCATCAAATCGTTCTGTCAGCTTTTGACCTTGATGCTGTAAGTAACTGGCTATAGCAAACTTCTCAGATGGATCATACTGCCGTCCAAAGCGGGTTGTAAAACTATCCCAAGAACGGTAAGTAGACATCGCCATCATTCTCGCCACTGCTAGTCCTTGGTTTGGAGGTGCATCTAGGGTGTAGTTTCCTCCTTGCCAATTTGGATCGGCATAAATTGCCTGTCTTTGGGCTTCACTTAATCCAATACACCAAGCGGAATGTCTGCCAGAAACAGCGATAGGTGCAATACCTTTTACCTTGTCGGGATATAATAACGCCCATTCCAGTGATTGCATTCCACCGAGCGAACCACCAATTACGAACCGCAGAGATTGAACACCCAGATATTCTAGTAGTACAGCTTGTAGGCGAACCATATCTCGGATTGTAATTTTGGGGAAGGATACACCATAAGCCTTTCCTGTTGTTGGGTTGATAGTAGTTGGCCCTGTTGTACCGTAACAACTTCCCAAAATATTACTGCACACAATAAAATCGCGATCGGGATTGAAGGCTTTCCCTGAACCAAACAAAGGTTCCCACCAATCATCAGCGTCAGCTGAACCAGTTAAGGCATGACAAATTAGTACCCCATTATCGCCTTGAACATTTAACTCTCCCCAACTGCGATAAGCAATCTGAACCCCAATTAATACTTCGCCGCTTTCAAGTTGAAATGGCACTGTAAGCTGGTAAAACTGGGTTTGTGGCGAGAGCAATTTATAAAAGGGGCTAAAAAATTCAATTTCCCGATTCACAAGCCTATAGCGGACCTGACCACCAAACAATATGATGTATTGTGGGAAGGGAATGAGCATGCGCAGGGCATAAATGCTTTTTTCAAAGAGGTAGAACAGAATTTATATAAGGTTCAATACCGGGTATTACTGAGTCGCTACCGTGGCCGCACGCAATGCCCAGATTGTAAAGGCTATCGCCTGCGTAAAGAAGCGCTGTACGTAAAAGTCAATGATAAAAATATCGGAGAGCTGAGTGAATTGCCGGTGCGCGATTTAAAAAAATGGTTTAATGAAATAAAGAACAAAATAACAGACTTTGATAAAGAGGTGGCGAAGCGAATCCTTATCGAAATCAATCACCGGTTGGATATACTATTAAATGTAGGGCTTGGTTACCTTACGATCAACCGGCTTGCAAACACCCTCAGCGGGGGTGAAAGCCAGCGGATACAACTTACCAGGAGCCTCGGGAGCAATCTTACCAACTCCTTATATATACTTGACGAACCCTCCATCGGTTTGCATTCAAGAGCTACGGCCAATCTGATACGCTTATTAAAAGAAGTGCGTGAGCTGAATAATACAGTAGTGGTGGTAGCCCAGGATGTAATGATGCTGCGTGAAGCGGATCATATTATTG
>NZ_JAAGOG010000214.1:0-12101 GCF_010747425.1 Nostoc sp. UIC 10630 | reverse complement strand
AGGTAGGGGAAGCAGGGGGAGAAGAATTAATAACCCATGCCCAATGCCTCATAACTACTTAGTAAGCATTGTCCAAATACCATCCCACAACTCTGGGGGCGGATTTTGTAAATAATTACGCGCACGTTCTAGGTGGATATCAACACCTTGGTCTTTGGGTTGGATGTATTTGGCGGCTTTAAAACAAGCGATCGCTTGTGAGAAGTCGCGCGATAAATAAGCAGCGCGTCCAGTATGATAGTGAGACAAAAACTCTTGAGTGTTGGCATCTAGAGGGGTGTTGCGATCGCCAATTAACTCGTAGATATTAACTGCTTGGTGTTTCCCTTTGACTCGGATTTTATCTAACTGGCGCACCCAAATGCGATCGCTGCACATCTGATAAGTAAATTCGCTTAAAATAATATCACAACCATATTCTTTAGTTACCGCTTCCAAGCGCGAACTCAAGTTTACACTGTCTCCAATTACGGTATAGTCCATCCGTTTGCGAGAACCAATATTACCAGAAACCACTTCTCCAGAACTAATGCCAATGCCAATATGAATTTGTGGCTGTGCCTGGATAATTCGCCGTTGGTTAAATTCCTCTAAGCGTTGTCGCATATCTAACGCTGACTGCACAGCCCTCCAAGCATGATTTTCTGTCAGAGGTAGCGGCGCACCAAATACCGCCATTAACGCATCACCAATAAATTTATCGAGCGTGCCTTCGTGGTTAAAAACCGCCTCTACCATCGTTTCAAAATACTGATTGAGCAAAGATAATACTTCAGCTGCACCGATATTTTCTGTAAGTGTTGTATAGCCTCGGATATCAGAAAACAAGATGGTTACATCCTTGCGCTCACCCACCATTAAAGCATCTTCTCCCAGAGCCATGACTTGTTCGGCTACATGAGGCGTTAGGTAGCGAGACATGGTAGTTTTCATTCGTTTTTCCTGGCTGATGTCTTCCAACACCACCAAACCACCCCGAACGCCGCCTTCTGGGTTAGTTAGGGGATTGACGGTGAGATTTGTACTGCGTTCTAATGTTTGCACCTCATCAGGGCTAAAAAACTCAGATTCGGGTGTGAGGGGGAGATTCCAGGGAATGAATACATTGGGGTTAGTGCGATCGCACATTGCTAAAATTGAGTACTGAGTGCTAAACGTCCCACTACCATTAACAGCATTCTTAACTTGAGAAATTCCCACCATCAAAGTTTGCTCTGGTACATAATGTTTAGCTCCAGTTTTTAAGCTATCTTCGAGTCGCATTTGGAGATTTTCAATCGGCACAACTTCCCAAACTAAGCGACCAATCAAATTTTGTTCCCACAAAAGCTTGTTACTTTTGGTATTAGTGTTTTTTACAGGACAACCCAATAATTCCAAAGCTGCATCATTAATCGTGACAATCCGACCTGCCATATCTGTAGAAATCACCGCATCTGAAAGACTTTGCAAAATGTCTTTTTGATACTGTTTTTCTAACAATACATTTTCAAATAGACGAGCATTTTCTAAAGCAATTCCTGCCTGAATATTAAATGCCCGCATAAACTCTTCATCAGAAGCAGTAAAGCTGTTTTGTTGCTTATTAATTAATTGGGTTACGCCAATTAATTCATTTGCAGAATTAAATACTGGTAAACATAGAATATTGCGAGTCACATAACCAGTTTTTCTATCTGTACTTGGGTCAAATCGGGGGTCTTTGTAGGCATCGGAAATGTTTAAGGCTTGACCAGTAGAAGCCACATAGCCAGCAATGCCTCGGTTAGCTGGAATACGAATTTCTAGCAAGTTTGTGCCATCTGCCGCCGCCGCAACTTTTGTCCAGAGTTCGCTCATCTCTTTACGATATAAAAACAGCGTGCTGCGGTCTGCTTGCATTAAAATTCGAGCTTGTTCCATGACTATTTGCAAAGTTGCTTCTAAATCGAGACTTTGCCCCAATGTCTGAGTTGCCCTTAACAAAGCCGTTGCGCCTCGTTGATTCCGAGCCGCGACATAAAAAGATTGGCAGCTTTCCAGAATAATCCCAATAGAAGCGGCAAAGTCTCGAAAACGTTCTTCATCATCATGATTAAACGGAACATTCCCGGTTTTATTAGCCAGTTGAACTACCGCAACAATCTGGTTTTTGCTGCTGATAACAGGCATACATAAAATATTATGAATTTTGTAGCCCATTTGTTTTTCAAGTTCTGGGCTAAATAAAGGATGAGTATAAGTTTCGGATATATTTAAATATTGACCTGTACTGGCAACATGACCGGGAATACCCACAGTCATAGGAGTACGAATTTCTAAGAATTTTTGGGTATTATCTTGAGGAACTTTTGACCATAGTTGACCTTTGTCATGGTCAACTAAAAAAATGGCTGTGTGTTCTGCTTGCAGGACTTGACCTATTTTAAGTGTGATAGCTTCTAGTACCTTCTCTAACATAGTTTCTAGAGCTTCATTATTGATTAGTTCAATAGCTCTAAGAAATTGCTGGAACTCAGCAGTTATGAAGTCGAGTAGGCAAACAAATTCATTAACAGATAAATCTTTTACGCGACGCAATAAGGCGTGAGTCCGATTAACTTGAGTTAGTTCAGTTAATGTAGCCAAGACGCTGCCAGGGTTGGGGAGTGTCACGTCGCTTCGCTCCGAATTAAAAATTCAAAATTCAAAATTAATAATCCCCATAAATAAATGGGCTTGTATTATGAGTCTGTTTCGGTTGTGAGAATTTTAGATTTTAGATTTTAGGCATTGGGCATTAGTTATTCTTTCTCCCCCTGCCTCCCCTGTTCCCTTATCTCCCAACTCGCTACCTCTTATTTTGTCAACTTTTCAGCAAATATTATCTTTTGGTAGTAATCTTGTAGCTGATTGGTTGCAGCTGCCCAACCCCAACTTTCTGCTTCCTGGCGAGCATTTTGACGGATGATGTCTCGTTGTTCTTTTTGTTCTAAGAGGCGAACAGTAGCAGCGATTGCTCCTTTAACATCTTCTGTTGGCTCAAAAAGATATCCATTTACCCCGTCTGTCACAATATCAGGAATTCCCCCGGAACGGGCTGCTACCACGGGACAGCCAGCAGCCATCGCTTCTAGTAGTACTAAGCCTAGTGTTTCTGTACGCGAAGGAAATATGAAGGCATCAGCACTCGCAAAGGCAGAACCTAATTCTTGTCCCATAAGATATCCGACAAAATAAGTATTTGTGCCAGCAAAGTGTTTTTCCAGTGCTTGGCGGTGTGGGCCATCTCCAACCAATGCTAATCGCGCTTCGGGAATTGCTTCTAAAATTGGTTTGATACGCTCAATTTCTTTTTCAGCAGAAAGCCGCCCAACGTAAAGTAGCAATGGGCTTTCTGGATGATTTTGGGATAGGCGCGATCGCATCTCTAGATTAGCTAAATCGGGGTGAAATAATTCCGTATCCACCCCACGCTGCCATAAATCTACACGTTCAATCCCATGTCCTGTCAGTTCCTCCACCATTGCTGTGGAGGTACACAGATTTAAAGCTGCTTGATTATGAGCGCCTTTGAGCAGTTCCCAAAGAAAACCTTCCAGCATCCCCAAGCCGTAATGTTGAAGATATTGGGGCAAATGGGTATGGTAAGAGGCTATTAAGGGTATTTTGAGGATTTTGCTGTAGAATATGCCAGCTAAACCCAAAACGGCTGGATTCACGACATGAATCACCTCTGGCTTAAACTCTTCTAAAGCATAACCAATGGCTGGGCGGGGAAGTGCCATTTTCAATTCTGGATACAATGGCAGAGGAAAGCCAGTAATACCGTAAACTTTAGCGCCTTTGTGTTCAGTGATGCCTCCATCAGGGGCAATCACCAGCACTTGATTACCACTACGCTGTAGATGGTCAACAGTATGGCGCAGACGCGTTACAATGCCGTCAACCTTGGGTAAAAAGGTTTCAGTAAATAGGGCAATTCTCATAAAAAACTATTCAGTACAGGCAGATAATCTCAGCTTCAGAGTGCATTTTGCGATTAAACACAGAATAAACTGTCTCGTGTGATGCAATCAATTTTGCATAGTCATAATAACTGTGCTAGACAGAAAATTTAGTAAGCTATAAAACATCTAATTCGCATAATCGAATTAAACATAACTCTTGTGGGGTGGACAACATAAGTGCCCAGTTTATGCAATTTAAATATAGAACAGCTTAATAGCTGGATGATGCGCCTGATAAATAATAATTGATTGGTCGCCATATTGTGCTAAGATATGACGACCAATTTCAGACCCACGATTTACTGGGGTTTACCTAATTTCTGTGCCAAGAGACTTTGGGCATAATTTGCTTGTGATCGACTCGTTTCTGATACTTAATAGCAAAGTTTAACAGAGAATCGAGTAGAGAATCAGAGAGTAAGTGAGGCTGTAAACCTAAATCAAGCAATTTAGTGTTTTTAGCGTTGAAGTAATGTTCTTCTTTCTCAACTCTGGGATTATCTAAGTGATTGATTTCTACCTTCAATCCCATAGCGTTACCAGCATTTTTTACCATCAATGCCAAATCACCGACGCTGAATTGTTCGGTAAATTGGTTAAATACGCGGAATTCACCAGGTTGTGCAGGGTTAGCGATCGCTAATTCCACACATCGTACTGTATCCCGAATATCCAAAAACCCACGAGTTTGTCCACCTTTACCGTAGACAGTTAAGGGATGTCCAATAGCTGCTTGAATACAAAAGCGGTTTAGTGCTGTACCAAACACACCATCGTAATCCAGCCGATTAATCAATAGTTCGTCCATCCCCGTTTCTTCGGTTAAGACACCATAAACTACGCCCTGATTTAAATCAGTTGCCCGCAATCCCCAAATCCGGCAAGCAAAGTGGATATTATGACTATCATGAACTTTGCTTAAATGGTACATCGAACCAGGCTGCTTGGGATAAGGTAGGGTATCCTTGCGTCCATTGTGTTCAATGGTGATATACCCTTCTTCAATGTCGATGTTGGGTGTACCATATTCACCCATCGTTCCCAGCTTCACCAAATGACAGTCCGGGAAATCTTCCCGCATGGCGTACAACAAGTTCAACGTCCCAACTACATTATTGACCTGGGTGAGAACTGCGTGTTCTCGGTCAATCATGGAAAATGGTGCCGAACGCTGTTCACCAAAATGCACTAGGGCATTTGGCTGAAATTGATGTAAGGTTTTGCTAAGAAATTCGTAATTTGTAATATCGCCGATGAACAAGTCGATAGATTTACCTGTCAAATCTTGCCAGCGCTGGAGACGTTGTTGAATTAGTGCGATCGGAGTGAGAGTTTCGACACCTAGTTCATTATCCCAGTGCCGCCGCACCAAACTATCTAAAATTCCAACTTCATAACCTCGATTGGAAAGGTAAAGAGCAGTTGCCCAACCGCAATATCCATCACCACCAATAACCAGGACTTTCATCTTCACCAGTTTTTACTCGCTGATAGCTAAATCTACCAGGTTTCTGTACCCTCTCAATCATCATTCTGGGAGAGATGTAAATTTAGGGAGCTGTAGAAATGTTGCAACACAACGTTTCTACGCAAAATTATCGGTTATGCAAATTTTTTAATTGAACTGGATTAGGACTTACGCAAACAATAGCCGAAACCCGAATTTTCTTTTAGGGGCAATAAGTGCTGCGCCAGTTACTTGATGTCGAACCCACCCAACGCTTTGCGTCTAGATGAATTGCCCCTACCATCTGTAGTTTTGCGTAAGTCTTAATGTATTACTGTATTAATGTTTAAGCAATTTCTGTGAACATACCAGTTCGGGCAAACTCTTCCTCTTCAGGGGTGAAGAGTGGAGCCTTATCTACGAGAGCAGGCTCAAAGTAGTATGTCTCTTGCAGAAACTCTCCACGGATGACAGCTTCCTCCAAATCCGCGATGTGGTTCTGTGCAACTATACATGCTTCCTTCAGGCTATTTTCATCACCTTTTTGTAACAGCTTTGGCAATTCCGTTTTTACTCCTGTCAGCCGTGCCAATGGCTTGAGCATTCCATAAATGTTGTAAATACGAGCAGTTTCGATGCTGGTATATCTGAGGGCATTGGCTCTTGCTAGCTCTGAGTCAAGGCTGGGCCAAAAGCGGGTAGTGTAAAACGCCTTCTCATCCTTGTGATACCACTCTTCCGATCGCGCAATGGATGAAGAAACAGTGTTATGTAACTTCCAGAAGAATAAACGCAGGGAGGAACCATCGACTACGGTTGATAATTTTGCCTCCAGTGATACCTCAAAGTCTCTAAGGTTAGGATCGCGTCCCAAGACAAGGTATTCCACGGGATACATATCCACCTCCTTATTCTGCACAACGTACATATTTAGGTGGTGGCGGCAATAGGGACAGGGATACATCGTAGCAAACAGCTGGAAGAAGTCCTTGAAGATTGCTATCAGGTTTTTTTGCTGTACGTCGGTTTTGGTACACGCTATTTCAGCCGTGGTGTGGAAGAAGCGCCACACTGCTGGGCCGATGTAATAGGGGAAGCTGACACGCATTTGGGAATCCTTCACCTCAGTCCGATTTAGATAGACATCAATGAATGATACATATTGCGAGAGTGCGCCTGACTCCCGCCCAAATTCTAGGCGTTCGCGCCGTTTCTGCACTCCATTTAGGTAGTGATGTGTTAATCGCCATGCTTGTTTGAGGATCAGTTTCTCTTTTGCAGTGCAATTGAGAAAGTTTTCGGCAACATCTGCTCCGTAGCGGTTAAATTCTCCGGATTTTTTTGTCAAATTATACCACTCATCCAAAGCTGCCTCGTCAGGTATGGTATTGCTTTGGATATCTGCTGCCGTCGAGACACTAAACGCTGCTAATAACTTGGGCATGAAATCTTCATACCAATATGCTATCGGCATCATTGCACCATCCACTTCCTCAGTTGCCTGCGAGAGGATGACACGGTTCCACTTCCATAAATAGTCTCTGGGATTACCCTCAGATTTAGGTGGTGGTGGTGCCATTTCTTCATTCATTTCTATCCCTCTCAGCCGATTAAGCTCGTTAATGGCCAGCACACCTTCTACGATGTCACCCAAGCTGAGACTTTTCTTTTTGATGGTAATTGCAAACTCGACTCCGGCAGCAAACTTTTCTTTGACGTTGGCAAATTTACTCCGCGCTTCTAAAATCTTTTTCTCTTCTGCCAACATTTCGGGAGTCTTTGCCACTGTTTTCCAGTCTTTGACGCGCTCCTGTAATCGGGCATATTCATCTGCAATCGATTCTACTACTGCATCTAGTACGGGGTAGCAAGCCTCTTCCACCACACCTAATCCTTTGTAAAGCGCGATCGCCTGCTTGACAAATTCCACAAAGTCAGTAATTCTGTACGGCAGGTTTTTGACGCGTAAGTGAGTCTCATGGTTAGCAGAGAAACTTTCACGGAAACTACGGTAGGCCGCTCCTTGAATTAGCCGAAACAAACCAATCTGCATTTGTAAGCGGGAGGTGCCGCTTTTTTTCTGATTTGGTGAGTTTGGGTGTTGCACCAACTGTTCTCTTAGCTGTGCCAACTCTGGAGTCGTGTTGCTGGTTGCTTCTTGTAGAGTCGGCTGTGTGGTATTGGCAACTGGTGTATTGTTAGTGGCAACTGTCTTGAGCGAACTTTCCAGAGAAATTGGTGAGTCTTTATAGCCTGTTTTAGTCTCTGATTCTTCCGGTACTAGCTGACAAAATTCCTCAAAGTCAATTGAGCCATCGCCATCATGATCTACTTCCTGTAGCATCTCCTTCAACTCAACGTCTGTCAGCCCAAATTGACTCATTACTGTCCGCAACTCGACGGCAGTAATTTGGCCGCTATTGTCTACATCAAAGGCGCTGAAGGCTAACTTGAGGCGGCTTTCGCGATCGCCTACCTTAGCGATCATCAGCGTTTTAAACTCGTCAAAGTCAATAGTGCCTGACAAATCCACGTCAATCTCTTTGATTAAGTCACGCAGCCCCGTTTCCGTGGGATTTTGCCCTAGCGATCGCATTACCTCCCCCAGTTCGTCGGTTGAGATTGCTCCGTTGCCGTCTACATCTAATACCTTGAAGGCTTGCCACAGCTTTTCTATTTCTTGCTCATCAATCACGGTTTTATTCCAATTTCGTAGGTGTCACTAATAAATTTATTACCATGTTTTTTAACAGCTACTTCAATGCTGTCTGGTTATGTTAGGTAAATAACAAGTATTAGGAACGACTGAACTTAGTCTCAACGAAACTTGCAGTCACCTTGTAAATTGGTCAGTTGCTTATGATTACAACAAATGCAACTTTCTAGATAAAGTAACTAGGTGAGAATAAAGGAAAGTAAGTTAAGTAATGTAAAAATTAACTTTATTGTTTATTGCAAATTTGATTATATTTACGATTTTTCAAACGTAGTTTTTAATATTTATTAAACTTATCTGTTAACAGTTGCTGCTTTTAATTGAAAATATAAAGTATAACAGTATTTATTTTGATTTTTAGTTAGTAGTCTAAAGTACTTTATTATCAAGTACTACTAAAATAATCTCACTTGCTTTAACTAGTCAAACCCCTTACAGATACTATCTTTTCAGCTTCATTTACTGTAATTTGCGCTAGCCCAAACTGTTCAATTACGGCTGCATTCGTAGTCAAATGTCTACTTACTTCAGCCACCCGATACTGACTTTCTTGTGACGCTAAAGTCGCTGGCAATAATAACTGATCTGCTAAATGTTCATCCACTGCTGCGCCAGTTTGATGAAATTCAAGCAGTTGGTGACAAGCAATTTCTGCAACTGTCTCCGCCGACAACCGCAAACGCCCGAATCCACCAAAGCCAGTCAAGCTGTTCTGATACTCAGCAGTTAAAAAAATACCCGCTCCAGGTGCCACACCTTTTTCTCGCAAAGTCTGTACACGAACTTTCAAATGCGCTTCCCGTAATAAATTCTCCGCACGATTCGCCATCCGTTGCGGAATATGAGAAGGTAGTTCCGTTACTGCTGCTATTCCTCGCACTTGTTGTAACTCTCCCCTTTCCAGCAAGTTGATCCCACCGAGTTGAGTACCACCAATCACCTGCAACTCTATTTCTCCCCCACCTTGAGGAAACCACCCCCAAGCGCCTAACTTAACTTGGGCTTCTACTCCCATACGTTGCAGTATTGGCAGATAAACTTGCTCAATGTAGGTTACGGTTGGGCTAAAGTTTACATGAGTTCCACCCTTTAGTGTTACCTGAGAATTACCCGTTGCTAGTGCTAAAGGTAAAAGAATTGTCTGTAAAACTAGAGCGATCGCACCCGCAGAACCACCTTCTTGTGCTTTACTCACATCAAAGGTGTAAATTCCAGCTTGCACAGCACTACCTGGAATGAATTCCAGCAACATTGAACCCAAAGCATCACCCCGTAGTTGGGCATTACAAATTCTACCCGCAGCCCGAACGGCTGTTAAGTGTTGTGCTGCTAATCCTGGCTTTTTGCGTCCAGCGCGAATGCCTGCAATCCGTATGGGTTCACCAGTAATGGCGGCTAGACTTAAGGAAGTGCGAAGAACTTGTCCGCCTCCCTCTCCGTAGGAACCGTCAATTTCAATCATGGGCGATTTGGAGATGTTGGATTTTGGGTTATCCGAAAAGTAAACGAGTCCACATTAACGGTATCTTCTCAGAAGAAAAATACTTAAGTTATGACAGCGTTACGAGAACTATGAATCAATCGTACCCAAGTCATTTGACTTATCAACAGTAGAAACTGCGATCGGGACTATATTCGGGCAGCGAAGGCGGTAGAAAAGGCATCGTCGCTATAAATAATAAACAAGTTTAGTTAATATTTGGCGATTCAGAAAACCCTCTTCCCTCATCTGCGATCGCAACAACCAAAATTTACCCTATTTACTAGATAATCGTTGTTTGTTGTAAGCGTAGCCTGCCGAATATTTAGACAAACTTCATCATATCCTCGCACAAAGCACTTTTCATTCCCATATCACTGCAAATTAACAGGACTTCACCATTCCATCTCCATAGTTTTTTTGGATTTGTTGTAAAAAAACTTACTATGTTCAGGGCATTCACTGATATCAAGTACTATTTGTAAAGGTTAATTTTAAACAAGTTCACAAGGATTGAGTTACACCGCTTAGAACAGGTTCGGCTCAGTTGTTACATTAGTCCCCTTAAGTTAAGGGTTCAACTCACTAAAGTTTCAACCAATTTAACTTTGACCACTATAACTTTAAGTCCCCAGTTATCAGCCAGGGGTACATTTTACCATACCCATTTAGCAACCTCCTGACCTCAGACAACGGATAAAGTTTAGAGGAATTATTATGCCAATTTATGATCGTTGTATTGAATATAGCAGATAAGTAAAGCTAGCTCATAAAGAGCAGCGATCGCGGCTGCTACAGATGAAAATACAATTCAATTCGACTCCAACTCTAGCAGTTACAGAATGTCTAATAACAAGCTCAAAGAAGATAGTAAACTTCTCGATCTTTGTGCTACGTATTCACGTGCTAATCGTCCGATTCTTCTTAATAAAACACTAACGCTCAACGGTATCTACATTCCCGATTTAATCATTAACGGTTAACAGAAGAAAATTTTTCAGTTTTACAACAGCGTTTCTATAACCGACGCGATTTCCAGTTGCGATCGAACAACTGTGACTGTCCTGAAAAATCTAGATAGATTACTCATTCAAATAACTACTTAGCAACTGAATAAAGTTGCTGAAATTGTACTACCAATTCCCCCCCTACACCCATTCGGAGTAAACAGATGGCTACATATTACGTTTCTGGAACAGGCAATGATAAATCTAATGGTTTGAGCCAGGGAGATGCATTTCTCAGCCTCCAAAAAGCTGCTGACTTGGTGAAGGCAGGTGATACAGTCTACGTGATGAATGGTACTTACACCTCTCCTTACGCCAATATCCTGAGTATTGCAAATAAGCAGGGTACAGCTAATGCACCGATCACATTTAAGGCACTACCTGGGCACACACCTGTTTTAGAAGCAAACGCAAAAAATTGGCAGGCTATATCAATTACAGGCTCAACCTACATAGCAATTGAAGGCTTAACATTGGTAGGAAATCGGGACAATCTTACATTAGAAGATGCACTTAACCAAAAAGACAATTTAAATAATCCAGCAACATCTGGAAATGGTATTTATGTTACGGTCAGCAGTGACAATCCAAATCAACATTCAAGTCATATCACAATTAGTAATAACAATATTTCCAAGTTTCCAGGGTCAGGAATTGGAACAACACAAGCAGACTACATTACAATAGAAAACAATGTCGTTTCTGGAAATGCTTGGTACTCACCTTATGGTACACAAGGTATTTCCATGCTTAACCTTTGGAATTCCGATAACAACACGACAGATTACAAAGTAATTATTAAAGGTAATACTGTTTTTGATAATCAATCATTAGTTCCTTGGAAGGTAGTAGGAAAAATAACTGAAGGTCATGGAATAATGCTTGACACTTCTTATGTTGGAGATGTTGCTTACACTGGTAAAGCTTTAATCAGCAACAACTTAACTTACAACAATGGCGGGGCAGGTATTCAGATTTTAAAAGGAGAAAACCCTGTAGACATTGTGAATAATACAATTTACCAAAATTCAAAAGTACTTTCAGACGGAGAAATTTTCCTTAACTATGCTAAAAATGTTCGAGTTTATAACAATATTCTGTATGGAAGCAAGGGAGAGTCTCTCCTTGTCAGCAATAAGTCTACTAATCTAACATTCAACAATAACCTTGCTTACAACGGAGTTTTGAACGTTACAGGTTCAGGGAATATTTTAAACAAAGACCCATTATTTGTTAATCCAGCCAATGGTAACTTTAGTCTCCAACCTGGTAGTCCCGCAATCGATGCTGGTTCCAATATTTTCAATAGTATAACTAATAAAACTCCTCAAGATGGCGATGGTAATGGCACGGCAGTGATTGATATTGGTGCATACGAAGCCCCCTACAATACCATTGCTACCCCTGAAATTCAAGTTCTTAACGGCACAGTTGATATTGCAGATGGCAGCACTACTGCGATTAACTTTGGCGATGTCATTAC
>NZ_JAAGOG010000213.1:0-12188 GCF_010747425.1 Nostoc sp. UIC 10630 | reverse complement strand
AACAATTTTATCGCGGAGGCTCGGCGAATTTTCATTTCTTCATCTGCTGGAGTTAAGAGAGTAGACTTTTTAGATAAGAACTTTTGAAACTCGTACCAAGCTTTCACACTCTCGGCTTCCGATTGGATTTCATGCTGAGGAATCTTAATTGATTCCAAGATTGGCAAACTTATTTGACCACGAGAACCAAAACCTGGACTAATAATTACTGCTTTTCCCGATGGTAAGGTGTTAAATTGATTGACATCAAATAACTTGCGAGTACTGTTTTGGTCAGAATTAGAAATACTTGCACCACCCTTGCCTCCTGATGAACGAGAACGTTGCTTGTATTTAATTTCCTCTTCACCTAAAAACTTACTAAATCGTTCGGCGGCTACATCATCTTGGGGATTAAAGAATGCTTTAGTAGCACAACCACCAAATATTGCATTAGTTGTGTTTTCTCCATAAGCTTCAATCAGCATTGAGAGATTTTGTAACCCTAATATTGAAATTAGCCCATCTTCCCGATTCTGATTCAGCCAATCAACCAGTGCTGGTAAATAAAGAGTAGGTAATTCGTCAATCCCTAATACCAAAGGACAAGTACGTTTATTAGCCACATTCCGGCTAACTAATAGATGCAGAATCGAGACAAGCAAAGGGGCAATTACATCACGCTTTTCTTTGTTCATCCCGAATACCACCATCTGCCGCCCCTTCAGATCCAATGGAATATTAGTTTTTCCACAGAACGCTGCTAATGCCGAGGGAACCATGAAGCGGCTGAACAATCCGCTAGCTGTACCCACAATACTAGCTGCTGTTTCTGGGGAACCCGCAACAGAGACAAACTGTGCGAAAGCCTCTCTAACCATGAAGTTTAGATTTTCTGCTTGCTCAATGCGCTTAACTAACTTTGGCAACCCCAGGATTGCTTGGCACATCATAATATCTGGGAACTCTGTTCCTTTCGCTAGCATAAAGACGGCTTGCACCAGCTGATCTCCAGCATTAGTGAAAAAGCTATTTCCAGAATCTTTATCACCCAATTGAAAGTTGCGATTGAGTGTAATCGCAAGCTGCCGCGCCATCTCTGAGTCTTCATTGCTACGAAGAAAGTCTATAGGGTTGGCAACTGCTGATTCTGCAAAGCCTGGGGCAAGCACAGTAACCTGATAACCGCGCTCTAATGCATACCCTACAAGTATTGGAGCTTGCCCTTTAGATGGAGAATCAGCTGATTCCTGGTGCGCGTACTTGAAATCATAAAGTACCAAGGGGAAACCTTGATCTACTGCCGAACGTATCAGGGGATTAATCATTGAAAATGACTTTCCACTCCCTGGGCCACCACAAACTAGGATGCCTCGCTGTGCCTCTGGAAAATAAAGGGTTGTTGAATCTTCAGGGATGCAAGTTCTACGGACACCATTAATAACCTCGCTCGTTGTATTCTTGGGAGTTCCCACATACAGCGATACTCGGTTATGCAAGCGTTGCTGGATTTGTTTACACGCCAACTGACGAGCCGCTGTTTTCTCTCTTGTCCCGCCCCAGCGCGCTGTCGCTAGCTTGGCAATACCTCCCCTACTATCGATGATTTTGGCGATTACAATCACCGCGCCACAAACGAGTACCCCTAAACCTGCGGGGGATAACAGAGCCGATTCAAGTCCTGCGGGAATAAATTGATTTGGCTTAACCTCTGTCTTAGGAGTCCCTGTCATTTCCAATTCACTTTTTCCCATTGCGAATTGCGTACAGCCCTTTGGGCATGAAAACAGCGAAGCGGGGCGTAGCCCATTGCGAATTGCGAATTGTTCGGTCATCGTCCCGTCCCCACGATAACCAAATCATTCTCACTCACGGGCAACCAGGGAACTGGGCCAATGAAGTAAGGGGTACAAGTTTTTTGCTGGAATGGCGGTCGCGCACAGATCCTAAAGAACAAGCCAAAGTCGGCAGTCCCAAGGGATTCATTAACTCCAGTTAGCGCCACTTTGAACCCACTACCATACACTAGCCGCCCCGTGGGTTCCTTGCCCCCATTCACGGCGGCTAGAATTCCATAACCACCCTTGACTTGTTGGGATGAGCCTGATGCCCAACGCTTACCATACAAGCTGCCCTGACTGCCAGCAAAATCCCCCATCTCTAAGTATGAGCATTCAATGCCTGGAGGACAGGCGACTGTTAAAGTGCGATCGCCTCTGACAACGCTGCCAGACACAAAGTAATCATTCCCAGCCCTTGCATCGCCTTTTTCAGCCGTCCCAAGTACAACCGACGCGATACCCACAACGTCTATCCCAGAGCTAATAGGCTGAGGCATTTTATCAAAGGGCACTTGACTTAATTTAGGAATTTGATTCACATAAGCTTGCTGCCATGATTCAAAGTTTCCTAGCTGAGTTTTGTCCAACCCAGGAATTGAATCAAGCGAATATTTGCTTAGGTCAATCTTATCTAGTGTCAGGTTTGCGACTTGAGGATTTGAGGCTATGGACTGAGAAATAGTGCCGCCACCGCCGCCGTTCTTGGAGAATAGTTCGGCTAATGGAGGAACTTCTGATAGGCTCAGATTGCTTAATTCAGGCATTGCTTTAACTAATGTTTTTGGCGTTTGCCATTGCATTAATCCAAAGTCTTTGAGGGTGGGTTTGGTGGTTGTGGCTGTAGTGGGCAAAGCCACCGTGTCAATGGCCTTTAAGCTCAAGTCCGACATCTTAAAAGCATCATCCGCGTCGCCCAACATCACAACAGAGTCTACTTTTTGCCCTGCTGTCCACGAGCGCGAGGGGTCGTAGCCAAAAACTGAAATCAGGTTTTTAGGTATCTTTAAAAATCCTGGCTGTTGAACGGGTGGCAAAGTATCCCATGTGATTTTCGACCAGTCGGGGGCAGCCGTCTTGTACAAGCCTTGTGAATAATCGATTGTTGGTGTCTGTGCGACTGAGGCGGAAAGCGGAACTAGAGAAGCTATTGCAGCCAGTAGAAAAGGCTTAAGTTTCATGATTTTTGTTAAAGTAATCGGGACATTGTTCTTGATTGGAGCCGCGTGGATGTACCGCACAAATCAGTTTTTCTTGGTCGTATTGTCGTCCATGAAAATAGGCACAACTCTCACATCCACTTTTGTCTTGCTGTAGCTCTACATTTCCTGTTGGTGCTAACAGCTTTTTGGATTTTCTGTACTGGTTTATTTGCAATACAGTTAAGGTTGCAAAGGGCATTGGTAACAGCCATTTTAAGTAGGTTGTTGCAGGACTAAGCTTTGTCTGATCCACAGCCAAAAGAGTAGTCAAAAGCAGCAAATAGCCAATTGGTGGAAACATCCATAACTCACCTTCACACCTACACGAATCCAGAAAATCGCCTAATTCTTGGCGAATAGATTTAGAAAAATTGTTCACAACTGCCCCCATTGGAGTAATTGATTAAAAATGGTTTTATCGACCTGAGAAAGCGAAATTGCCTCATCTCTTGTCTTGCCACGCCGTAATAGTTTGATAGCATCTTGCACCTTGTTCCAGATGGTAGATCCGGGTTTAACTTGACCTTTGCGCCCAGCTTCTGCTAGCCCAAAAGCGAGAGCATTAGCATCATTTCTCTGAATCGCACCATTTAGTGTAGTCCCAGGATTGGGGCGCATTAAGGCAACAGGTGGTGGCGGCGAGGGCTGCGGGAAGTCTGATGGCGCTGATTGCGGCTTTTGAACTGTTAGGGGAAGTGGCGTTCGCGGACGGGTAATTGGCAGGGGTCGATCCGAGTCCGATTTAACTACCAAGCTCGTGTAAGCTGGGTTGCCAGTAGCAGGGACTATCTTAAATTGATAAAGATTATCATTGGTAAGCACTGTAATTTGAGTGCTTCCATTACTGCTAGAGGTAACAGGAAACTTGATCGGGTCAATCTGGCGAAGAAAGATTACAGTCGCTGTACCTCCCGCGCAGTCAGAATCACCGCCTGATGACTGGCATAAACCACCATTCGAGGTAAAAGCAAAGCGACTTGGATCGCCAATCCAAACTTGCTTGATAGTTTCCCCAGTAGACATTAAATTTATAGTTAATCCATAGCCTTTCCATACTTTTAATTCCATAGCGTTGGAGTTTGCATCATTCTCGTAAACCGTTCGGATGGGCATTGCCGACACGCTTGAGGCAGTAGCTATTAAGAGGGTTGTAACAATAGCGAGTTTATTTAACATTTTTCCTAGCGACTAGAGCGATATTGTTTGATTAACGAATATTTGTACTGGCTTACCAACGTCAATCACGAATACTTCTTCTTTGCCGCTTAACTGTTGCGAACGTGTAACATTTGAGCTTTTGATATTATCAAGAACGCTATTAAATGCACCCTCTCCAAAAGCGGCGGATAGGTCTTTTTGCTCGTTGGTAGTGGAGCTAGTAGAGAAGCCATTAGAGTTACTGCTGACTTGAGTTATGGGGCGATTCTGTACTTCGGCAGCTTTGGCGACTCCCGCAACAATAGCAGAGATGAAATTGTTGCCCAGATTACTGCCTCTGCGAGACTCTGCTTTTAAGAAACCACCATCCTTGGCCATTATCAGAACGGCATTTTCTGGGAGTTGCTTTTCTTGCGTATCGCCGTTTATATTGACCAACACTGAAACACCGCGCAGTTTGGCGAAACCCGAACCATTGGACTCTGCTAGTTGAACAACCAGATAAGCGCCCACTCTTAGTACGTCCCTACCATCTGAGGCTTTTAAGGGTTTTGTTAGTTTCACCAAGTAATTCTGGTTGCCAGCGTCACCAGTGCCCCAAGCGATCGGCGTTTCTAGCCTCCCCTCTGCGGTGCTGCCAACAAGTACGCGAAGAGCGTTGTAATTAATGGTAGTGTTCTGGGCGACTTGTGTAGCTCCTCCCGTACCTCCTTCAATTCCATTAATCTTGATGGGTTTTTCCCTTTCTGATTCATCGACTGAACTCCTGAAACTGCCAGCATTTGCAGCGAGAAGCCATTGCTGAGTGGGGTCTTGGGTGGGGGCGTTGCTTGCAGCCGTTGGGAACGCCAAAGAAGATTGTCTGCTCGGCTGGGCAATTTTGGGCTGGGGCTGGGGAATAGATACTCTAGCCTGGGGGAAAGTGAAGGCCGCTGTCGGCTGACTGGCGACTGGGTAAGAACGTTGTCGGCGCTGCACTGGTTGCATCGGAGGGGTAACGGGTGCGATTGGGGCTAAGGTTGCGCTAGGGGTAGGCGTTGGGCTAGGCAAGCGATCGCGAATCTGCTTTAACTCGTTATTTTGGCTAGTCAGGGCAAGCGCTGTTTTATCCTTGCCCGTCTCATTTTCCGGCTCTGCTAGGGGCGTTTGCTCTTCTTTGGGCGGTTGCACAATGCCCTTGGAAAATTTCAGCACATTCATTGAATTGCCTAGCATTGCCCCAACAATCGTCACGAAGAGAAGGCAAATCAGGGCAACAACGCCCATTTTTAAGAGTGGAGATTGCGAGACTGTTTGAGCAGTAACAATTTCTTCTGGGGCGGGGTTCTCGGAGGGTTGAATTGAATCATTAGCGTGAGAAGTTTTAGCGCCGTTCATGGCGGCAAAATCTTGCTCTTCTATCTCAATAGTTGCCTCTGACAAAGCTGACTGGGTGTTCTGACTCATAAATCTAAATCTTGGATTTTGTAAATTTCCAACCCCGCTTTGCGAACACGAGAGGCGGTTTCTTGAACATCGGACGCAAATCTAGGCGGGGCAGCCGTATCAATCGCCCTGACAAATACAGTTTTGTTAAAAGCGATGGGCTTACCAACTAAATTGCTGCCTTGGAAAACAACAATCTCTGCAACCATATCTACTTTCCATTGCCCATCCTTAATGCGAGTCGGCTGACTGATTAGGCTGACTTTTAGGATTGATTGCGTAGACCCATTAAAGACATCGGGCGGCGTAAGATTACTTATCTCTTCAAGGAATGGTGCGCGAAAATCTTCTGACAACGCAAAACCTGAAGCCCATGCACTAGTAGTAATCTTGGCTTTTGATGTCGATATCCCCGGATCTAATTTTAATTGTTTGGTGGGGTCTATCTTGTAATCATCGCTTGGCTTTGGTAGAGCATTCCAACTTAAAAGTCCGGTCATTGTCTGCCCGACAAAATACGTAATAGCTTGCGGTGATCGCTCAAGGCTACCTATAGGAATAACTCTGATAGATTCGCCGTCAGACAATTCTACCAAGGTCGAAGCTTTCGTTTTAGAAAACGTTGCTATCCGAGCAAAATTGAGAATTTCTATGAATAATAAAAGCATTAATAAAACCGCATTGACTATTAAGAAAATTGGGGTGAAATTTAGCTCTTTTCTCTCTAATAATTTCATCTCCTTAACCCCACCGAGAATTTAACCCCACTAGTGAAAGCTGAAAATACAGCCATTCCGCCACCAGTACCTATGGCTACCGCAAGTAATGGCGAGAAAATGGCTTGCAGTAGTTGCAATAGCAAAGGATTGCTGGAAGGCTTGGAGACTATTGCGCTGGCAATAATACCTACAGTTATCGAGTACGAAATCAGAACCAATGTCAGCCCTAACCAGCCAGCAAGCCAAGCATAAATAGGCTTGCTTTGGAAAGGCAGTAAAGATAGAACTAGGAAGATTGGGGCAGCGAATGCAATCATTAAGAATGACAGTTGGACGATGTACTGAAAAGCTGCCGATACCCCACTGAGAATGACATAAACAAAACCTTGGATTGCGCTATTGATTAGTTCGCCACTAAGGTCTAAGGGGTTCCAACTTCCGACTCCAGAACCCGCGCCAGTCTTTTCTCTAGCTTTCTGCGCGTCTTTTCGTGTATTCTCCACAGCCTGTTTGATACAAGCTTGTTTCTCGCTCAATTCTTCACCTTCCTTCTTTTCGTTGTTGAGCTTTTCGCACTTAGCTAAGGCTATCTGCGCGGCTAAGACAAAGCTTTGGTCAGCGTTTACATTCCGTATAGCATCTCTCAAATTGACCCCATTTCTCGTAATATTTAAAATACTCCTGTTTAGTCCGGTCGATACGTTTTTTAATGCGACTGTTGTGTTTGCTAAGAGGAACCCATTATTACTAAGCATTACAATTACTACTAATGGCAAAACCATCTCGGCTATGAAATCATAACCAAACCCTTCTTCTGCATACTTCCTGTACCAACCAAATGATGCAAAGCCAATCATCACAACAGCCGCGAGAGTAGAAACGGCGACGACAGCCGTATAAATTGGGCTTGTTCCAGATGCTAATTCTAGCCAATCATTCTCAAACGATTTATAGATTAGGTCTGCGCCTGAGATAGCGCCTTCGACTATTTCGCCTGAATTCGTAGTCCCCGTATCTTCTCCAGCTTTTTGCCCTGTCGTTTGGGCAAAAAGAATAACTAAGAACGTTATCATTTGAGTTATCGTAACGTTATTGTGACTCGATTATTGATTCTTCCAGAATGAATCGTTAGCGGCAGCAGATTGGATTATCTGGCGAGTAGCGGCGTTAGATTCCTGATCCTTCGCCGCAGCTTGCTCATCAAGCCTGTTTGAAATATCGGCAAGGTTAATATTTGCAACAGCCAAGGAACGGGATTGCTTTTGTGCTTCTGAGTGGATAGACTTGGCAATCACAACATTTTGCAAGTTTTGAATAGCGACCTTTTTAAGAATGTCTTGGGTAATAACATCCTCTTGGGCGGCGGCAGCATTTTCGCTTGATTGAGCAGTGGCATCATTAGTTATTGCTGCCTCTTGCGATTGCACTCGTTGACCCTCAACCCCTAGTACTGATTCTGACTGACCGCGTGTATATTGCTGGTTCCAATCCTTGATAGCATTGTCGGCTTGAATGCGCGGATCTAATATCAGCAAATTGCCTTCTTGTTTCTCAATGACTTTCTCAATATTCTTACCAGCTTTTAGGGGATCAGGAATACCCAAATCACCAACACTAGATTCAATTGCCTGGGTTAATTCAGCTTCTAACTTGCCCAAACTTTTAGTAAATTCTTTCTGATAATTACTAATGTAAGTCTGCAAGCTACTATAGATTTGTTGGAATTGAGTCAAAAAAGATTGGTTTTGACTAGCTTGAGCATTAGCAGGGAGGCTAGAAAAGGATATCAAAATTGCTGCGCCTGAGATTGCGATCAATCGGTTGGTATTCAAGATACAAGTCCTCCAGGGCTACTACAAAAGGTTTTTTGGTACAAAGAGATTTTACGGTCGCTTGCTTTTTTGCTAAATCAAAGGAAACAGCTTGAACCATTAATGTTTTAGGTGATTCTTCCTTATTTAATAAACTGGTGAAGAAGGGATCATCGAAAGGCAAAGCATTAGGCGGAAGGGTAGAAGCAGGGGATCGAAAAAGCATGACATAAGCACCTGGGTCGGCGGATTCAGAGTTTATCCCCGGTTGCTCTAATCCACTCAATCGCTTATTTTGATATTTCAATGCTCTCAGGCTGGGGGAGCGCTTGATGGCATCCTCGCCCAATTCTATGTACACGCCACAGCCATTCTTCGCTTCGCTAATAAGCTTTTCGTATTGAGCTTGGTTGTATTGCCATACTTGAAAGCCTCCTATTGACACGACACCTGCTAGTATTGCCAGCAACAGCTTATTTTCAATGACTGATGATAGAACCTTCATAATGGTTTTCCCTGTTTGATACACTCGACATAATATTTAGAAAATTCTGCCACCCAGGTGAACTTGTCGCTGTGAATTTTCTTGAATTTATCTCGCGTGGCTTGTTCTTCTCTGCTATTGGCAACCAACGCCAGCAAGGGATAGGAGGGATAATAGCGACAGCGCACATACTTGTTGTTATAGTCGAGCAGCCACAACGTATATAGCTGCTGAATATTAGGGGCAAAGCTTTCGTTTTTATCGATAATTTCTCTAGGGATGCCCAGCAACTCAGAGAAACTATTAGCCGCGCCTGGGACAATACGCCCAATCAATCGCAATGGCATATTTTGTAATATTTGTTCTCCCGCCTCCGATTTGGCGATAGAAATCACATCCTGCGCCGCCAGAAACACCCGACAGCCTTGTTTACGAGCCGTAGCACATTTCCGACCCGCAAGCCGCGATAATGCAGAAAATCCCAGCAATACGCTAGCCTCATCCATGAAAAATACACTATTGGGCGAGGAGAGGGATTGACGGGACGCGGCGATATATGCACTCATCCCGAACACTTCTGCATCCTTTCCTGATTGCAGATTAGTCAGAGCAAAGGTAATCAACTGGCTATCTGCTTGGAAGGTTGAAGGCTTGCAGATAGCGCTACCGATACTACTAGCTTGCCAGTACTGTAACCGCAAGCGGATGTAATTTAACGCTTTTTCTACATTGTCATCCTGATAGCCTAAATAAATGTACGCAAGCGAGAAGAATTTCTCCATATCTGCCAATGTCGGGGTATTCGCCCACTCTGGGGTGTTTATCCCTGCTTTTCGCGCTACTTCAAATCGCTCCTTGATGTCAGCATCTTCGTAAAAGGCTTTTGTACCCAAAGGGATTACAGATTCTATAGTTTGTGATAGTAAGCCATCAAACTTTTGCGTTCCTAAAACTAATTGAAGTACGATTAAATTAATATCATTTCGATGGGCTTTTGTCCTTTCCTCCCACTGCGACTCAGGAATCTTTGATAGGTCTAGCGGTTGTACAAGATTGTTTGATTCCTTTGAGATATCAAAGTAAAATCCATTAAAGTAGGGCGTGAAGTCTCCAAAGGTTCCTGAACCATCATCATTTGGCAAGTCAATCATTAATACTGACATTCCCAACGCCAAGCATTGATAAATAATAGAGGCGATAATTACCGATTTCCCACTCCCGGTAGTGCCGATTACCATCATGTTTTTCGGCTTTGACAAATCGATATAGACTGACGATTGCCCCTCATCAGCAATTAATTCAAAGCCTTCTTTATCGCCGTGCGCTGTTTGAACGACTGGCGTTAAACCAATTACTTCACTGGCAAAGAAAGTGGCGCGTCTGTTGAAAGGAAAAGTCAGCTGCGGTCGCTGTCTCAACAGCAAAGTGTCAAGCCAGATTGACCATGTATATTGCATTTCTCTAATCAACTCGGCAGGTTGATTGATATACCCTGAAATCAGCCTGCAAGCGTCGTCGATTTCTTCTGGAGAGTTACGATAAACAAGGATTATGACAGCTACATTTTCCGGGACATCACCCGTGTAAAGCTGCTTCTGAGCATCGACTGACCGCTCCGTATTAATTTGCGCTCCTACGTCAATAGTCTTTTTACTGGCGCTAGCGGAGGCATTTATTGACCGCCTCGTAATCAATTGTTGGGTAAGCCTAATCATTTTTTGATCGGCTGGGCTAATCTCTGTTATTATCTCAACATCATAAATAACCTCGCGTGAGAATACGTCCCATAAAAAGCGTATTTGCTGATAGGTTGAAGCAAACACCTCTGGTTTTTGGGCAAGCGTCATTACGCCGATATACTTCTTTTTGTCAGTACTCTGGTGGGGCAAACATACCCAGCGTCTGTCCGCGTAGGGTATGCCGTTATTCAAAAGTACGGATGTCGCGTGCAATTGGTCGTTATACCACGATGAGTTGGGCGCGGCTTCGTTAATCTCCTCCCTTAATTCGCCTGTATCATAAACCAAGGTATGGGGCACTTTTACAGCCTTCGCACCCATTCTAGAAATTAGGTCGCCCCACAATTGCTTGTCTGATTTGGGCGAGGGAAATAAACCCATTTCCGATAGTATTTGTTGATGCCGCAAAGAGACAATTATCGCTTTTTCAAGAACTTGAATTAAGTTTTGAACAGTGAGTTCGGTCGCTCCTGTTGGGGTGAATTTGCGCTGTAAAAAGTTCGCCAGCTTAACTATCGCTCTATCTACCGCGTCACCACCTTCCGTTCCTCCTGGGCGGACAGTAAAAGTCGTGTAAATACTGAGCTTGATATCCTTGCGCTGATGGTTACGTGTCAGTTCCTGCATTCGGGCAACTTGCCCCCAATCAAGAAACTCACTCTCAGGAGATACAGGGCTAGCTAGCCTCTGGCGATAGTCTTCAATTACTTTGTCTTCGTCGCAAAACGAAGACCAACGAAAGGTGAATTTCTCACCCTCGGAGAACTCTTTACAGCCGTTCTCAAAAGCCTTGGCCATCGCCTCTAGTCTCTCTGATGAATTAAACAGTGGGTGAAAGCCAGTGCATTCATATCCGAATACTAATTGCAGCGTGTTGTTAGTGTCGCTTACTTGTTTTTTGCTCAACAAGTAAGCTCCAATTTGATAGTTCCCCTTTTTGAGTTTTACTAAAGTTGCTAAGTCTAAAAAGTCTTCAAAGGGTACTATTTTTTGATTACGAATGCTGCTTTTTACCATAGTTTAGGCATCCCCTTTGAACCCGCCCTTTTTTTGTTTTGGGGCGAAGAATATCTGACATAGCCACGAGTGAAAACTGGAACGCTTGGGAACACTCTTGACCAGAACAAGTAAGGACGTTTGCCAGATAAAACTATCACCGTAGCACTCAACCAAACACCAGCCAGCAGTCCCCAAACTATTCCTGCTCCAAACATAATCGCTATGATGAAGCCCACGCCAAACATAAATAAGGCGACTGCAAACTGAAAGCCAGTAAAAATACCTATTGTTGCATTTTGACCAAGTGACTGATTGACCCGTTTCATGGGCGATTTATTGTACTCGCTCATCACTAACAAGCGGCTGTAACGCCGTTAAATAAGATACTTTGAGCAATCCAAAGCACCAGGATTATGAAAAACACGCCTACGGGCTGTTGAACCATCTGCGTTACTTCCTGTCCTTCACCAATGCCGTTGGCAACCTTAAGCCCAGAAGCCACAAAGTATACAAACAAAAGCACTGTGATGGTTGCATTTATAACTGCGGGAAGTGCTTTAATGGCCGTAGTTGCCGCCGCCGCACCACCCCCACCAATACCTCCAGCGCCGCCGAACATACAAGTCATTGCTGTCTGAGCCGAATCGAACAAGCCCCACCCATAAGAGGGCATTGACTGCATGACAATGATTGTCGCTGTACCCGCAGCGTTTATGTGATGCTGATACTTGCGCCCAATCGCCGCAAGCGCCTTAGTAAGAACTTGAGATTGTGTTCTTCCTACAGAATTATTAGATGCCAAGTGAATTTCTCCTTATAAACATAAAAATTACT
>NZ_JAAGOG010000212.1:0-12231 GCF_010747425.1 Nostoc sp. UIC 10630 | reverse complement strand
CTTCCAGGAATGGTTGATGCTGATACTGCCAAAGATTTGCAGGGTTTTTGGAACTATATCATCAAATTCACTGCTGGGTTAAAGGGTCATGGTCTATTTATGGGCCAGTCCCCGCTCTCTGGGGAAACCGGATTTAGCCGCCCATCTCTGAAAAACGTTTGCTTTATTGCTGTAGGGCAGACATCGAGTTATATCCTTGACCATCCACAAGACTTTGTAAACGTTAAAAAGGAGATTTTAGAAGTCTTGCGGCAGGCTTGCGAAATGTTAGATAAAGCCGGAGTTCGATATGCTCTAGTGATTCCTACTCGGTCTAATCCCTTTGTTGCTCTAATCCCGGAATTTGATATCAAAGGTCTGGAACAAAAACAGGATTCCAAACCGAATAGTGACACTGTTAATAGTTCTAAAAATAATCAGCAATCCTCACAGCAGCAGGTTGACTGGTATCAAGAAATTAGAAAATGGGCAACAGAATTAGGGAGAAGACCACATTTTCAGGAAATCAAACAAAAGTGGTACGAATTAACAGGGCAAGAGTTAAACGAAAAGGGAGTAACATTACTATTAGAAAATCTCGGCTACCCAGACAATTAAACTGGAATGCTCGATATGGTAATCCCAAAGAGTACAGAAAGCAAGTAGCAATCGCTCACAGAAAAACTCACAATTATTGTGTCGTTTGCCTGACTAAGAAAAGTGAAGAAATCCATCACGCTTACTACGGCAATGATGTTATTGGAGTCTCAACATTTCCTACGTGCTACCGTTGTCATCAAGAGATTTGTCATAGTCCAATTAACTGGATTAAAAATCCTAGTAATCCTGTTTGGGGTAATCGCAATACTGACGAATTTATTATCAGATTGCGATTAGGGTATCAATTACTTTACGGAGGAATTAAACGTTATGTATAGCGATTACGAGAATTTTAATTTTGAAGAAGGCTTACAACTCACTGAATCTGAAATCAGGCGACGACATCAGCAACGAATGTTCTTGCGCCGAAATGCCCAACTGTTGCAGCAGGAGTTAGAGCTTGAAGCTGAATTGTTAGAAGAGAATTCAGAGTTAGCCCAGGTGATCCATTCTCTTAATATGCAGGAGATTCAGAGTAATCAGCGAGGGCTAGAGAATGTTTTAGGCTCAGAAGAATCAGTGTCAAAAGAGCAAAGTGTTTGGAGTAAGTTTTTTCCGGGATTGGGTGGGAGATAAATATGTCTTGGTCGAAATCTATTTCTCTTGATGTTGCTAATAAGCTTTTTAACGTAATTGGGGTTTATTTTGAGCAGAATGACTTGGAGGGTGGTTATGTCGCCAAACATGAAAATAAGATATTGAGAAGGCCAACATTGACCGCTTGCTGTGTGGCTGTTTTAACTGACTGGGTAACAATAAAGGAGGAATAAATTTCTGCTACAACTGGCTCAGATAAATCCAAATTCCTTTAGTCTGGTTTGATTGATACTAGTTTTCAGTCTTATAAATTCGATGAAATTCCAGATTAACTATGGATAACTTGCAAGAGTTAATAAACAAAATTCAACCCAACATTGAAATAATTCAATAATCTGAAACTAAAATCACTTTGCAGGGGAATTTCATTTCCAAATCTGGCACTGATGACCTTGAGTATTTTATTAGTTTGAGATTAATCTCAGCTTCTATTGCTTTCAATAACAAGCTAGAGCGCCGTACTTATCAAAAACCAAAAATAATTACTTGTGAAAATTCCTAATCAGCTTGAAGATTAACTATAGCTTTTGAGCAAGATATGGAATTTGACTGTAGAGCAATAGGAGATAAAGACAAATGGGAATTAAAGTGACTTACTCAGTTTATATAGAATCTAACTCTGGCACAAAAGCGGATGTATTAACCAATTTGCCTGATAGAACTGAAGCGTTAGAATCTGCCTTAAAGCTGAATCATATTGTCAAGGACGCAGGATACAGAGGTAAGGCTTGTAAAGTTGTTGACCATGATGGCGAAAAATGATGCTGGAATAATCAAAACTGAGAATTTACATCAGGAGAAAAATATTCAGCCGAGCGTTTTATGGGAAAATTTCAAGCCGTTTTGATAATAACCCATTTCGACTTTTTGATATTGTTTAGATATTGGTCAGCATAGCGGAAAGCTGCTGCCTTATCGTGTTTTGCTAGATTCAGTGCTTGTAACAATACGGATAAAGGAATTGCCACCTGTGTGAGCTTTTCGGCTAATATTACTGACTCTTCTTCTGTTGCTGCTACTGTCGCTTCTAATGGTTCAAATTTTATGTGCTTATTTATACGGTTATCTAACATTGTAGTATCAGTCAGTCATAAATGCACCTTCAAAACTTGTATAGTGCAGTTTTACTGAAAAGCAGCAGGAATGAATCCGTGTTTATGCGGGACTTATTAATCAGCTAACTTCATAAATCCGCACAATTGCCGTAGCGAACGCATCTTGATTAAAAATTTCCTTCGCCATCTTTTTCCAAGATGGAAATTAATTCAAACACTCGCATATTTTCTCCCGTCCAAACTTGATCTAGTAACCGCAAATTTTCAAGAGTTAGGTCGCTCTCTTTCACTATCGATACATTTGTTTTGCCCAGTGCCATCAACAAATCTTCAAATACAACTAAGCCATTAAACTCTAAGCCTTGAATGTCTGCTGATGCTAAGGCTGATAATCGCTCACCACAAATCTCAATCATGAACCAATCACAAAAATCTTTTTCCAGCAATGGATGACGACCACTGATCCCTTGCATCAGCCATAGACCATAAATACTTGCTGTTGCATCATCCATTGTGGCTAAACGTTTAGCTGCCACCCTCCCAAGATTCTCAAAAAATCGCACACCTAAAGCTTTTTCTAACATCTGCATTGACTTTGGTAGTGGATGAGCTACAACAGAAATTTGGCTATTGTCTAGTTGTTTAGAATGATATTTTTCTAAATATTCATTCGCCTCCTTTGATGCCAACATCCTACCATCTGGGTGTAAGTTGAAATCAACCCCTGGCTTGAAACCTCCAAGAAAATAGTTTTTGAGTCATGCTTGTCGATACATCTTTTACGGCTTGTTGATAACTTTCCTTACCCGCGTATTCTTGCAAGAACCAAACAAAATTTGCATACTCTACTTGCACAAGAGCTTCTTTGAGAATTATTGTCTGATCCTCTAATTGTGCTAGGGTTAGGATTTTTTGAATTTCTTGCAGATTTTGACAAGAAATCGCTTCTATCAGCTGGTGTTTTAGGAGTTCATTTTGCGAATTCATTTATCTCAATGCTCAACGGCACTTGAGTGCGTTAACTATTGTACAGTGACTAATTAAATTACGTTGAGACAAATTCGTCTCATCAAATTAAGCCTTACCCACAGAAAGAAGCCCCTTATAGAATAAGCTAAAATATTAATCAAAATCAGTCCAACTTTCGCCTAAGAAACGGAATTATTAATTTTTTAGTGGTCTAGAAGTTCGATTCTTCCAGTAAAATTTTGTGATATTTTCTCTAAAAGGTAATTGTTATGAGTCAATCTGATTCACTTTTGGTTAAGTTTCGCAAGCATTATTTTGTTATAAATCAATCTGATTCATTTTTGGTTAAGCTTCGCAAGTACTATTTTGCTACATTTTTTGCAGGAAGCCTTGGTGGATTTACTTATGCTGCCCTATCTTCTCATAGTTTACAAATTGTAATTATTGGAGCTATTATCGGTGGTCTTAGTTATAGCAGTGCTGAGTCTGTAAGTCTGCTAGGCAATACTTGGTGGCAGAGAGCATTATTGTGGGGAACAACTATGGCAATTACTATCGGTGGTCTTATTCATCTATTACTACCATCAGTTCATTATAGTTTTCTGCCGCATCTCATTGGTTTTCTAGTTGCTGGTTTACCATACTTCCTTGCGAGGGGGCAAAAAGGGCTAATACGCAAATAGAAGGCAGACGAATAGCCCAATGGCACGCTTGTAAAGCTCTAAGTTATGCAGAATAATTACACCTGACTGAATCCCAAATCATACAACGACACAATCAACAGATGTTCTTGCGGCGAAATACCCAACTGTTGCAGCAAGAATTGTCACTTGAAGCTGAATTGTTAGAAGACAATCCAGAGTTAGCTCAGACGATTCATTCTTTTAATATGCAGGAGATTCAAGCCCAACAGCAAGGTCTAAGAGGCGCTCTCCAGGGAGAATCAGACCCGAAAAATAAAAGTGTTTGGGGTAAGTTTTTTCCTGGTTTAGGAGGATGAATGAGAAGTTTTGATATCAAAGTTCGCCTCAGTTCATTAGTTAAATAAACAACTCAATCAGGACTGAATTCTTACTTTTTTTACCTCTACCTGTAAACAGTGCTGTGTCTTTTATTACTCAGTTTGAGACTATTGAGATAAATTCGGTTCACCTTGGGCTGGAAAACTCTTAAAATTGCGTCGTACCCAATCCATTCCCACCTCATTGTTCAACTTAATTCGTTGTGGGGTATTAGCGTAAATGTTGCCTAAAATCCTGGCATCTTGCTCTATTACTACATCAATTAACTTTAACAGATTGCCTCTAATTAAATGTGCAATTGGAGAACGTGCTTTCATGTACATCAGGACAAATACACGAGATTGATGCTCTGTTTCTGGAAGATAGAAGTGGCATTCCTTCAGGCTTAACAGCTTATTTTCACCGTGCATCAATCCCATAAACGGAAAGAAATTTTCCAAATGAGCTTCTAACACTTTCGGCATCGCTAGTTGAGCAGGGTTTTGGAAAATTTCCGCAAATGTAGGTTGCTTTCTAGGTTGCCTCAAATAGGCATGGGAATGTAGCCCTTCGTCA
The DNA here is from genome assembly GCF_010747425.1 of Nostoc sp. UIC 10630. NCBI lineage: Bacteria > Bacillati > Cyanobacteriota > Cyanophyceae > Nostocales > Nostocaceae > Nostoc > Nostoc sp. UIC 10630. Next base: position 7,394 of record NZ_JAAGOG010000212.1, on the reverse strand, counting down.
ATAAACTGCTTTACCTGAACTTCTTCAATCTCAAACAATTCTCTATGCGTCCCATTTTGGTGGTTGTAGTCGTGCATATTTAATAGCAAACTCAAAATATCAGTCGAAATGCTGCGTTCACCTGTAACTCCTATGAACTCATAATCTGCTGCAATTTCATTCATGATGTTTGGAATTGCTACCTTTGATTCATATCCTCCATAAGTCCAAATGAAGTCTCCTTGGATAACTAAATCTAGCGGCTGCATTAACGATTTAGTTGGCTTGTTAGAGCCAGGCAGGACTGTACAACCTGAAGCATCAAATTCCAATGCATGAAAAGGGCAGGTGATTACACTACTGCCATTAGGTTTTGTTATGCACCATCCTTCTGATAGCATTGCACCCATGTGAGGGCAAGCGTTGGGTAAAGCACTAATTACACCGTAATCATTTTGCCAAAGGACGTAATCATTACTTAGCAAAGAAAATTTCATTGGTTTATTTGGCTTAAGCATGGAACGATGTGCCAACAGCCACGGTGCGCCTTGCAGTTGCTTCATAGTTAGAGAAAATTAACTTACTAATTAATCAGTAAGCTTATCAACTTACTGCTGTGCCGTCAATTCATAGATTCAATGCCTTCAATCTTGATGCCTCTTTGATACCATATAAACACAAACACTAAATTTTGATGCAGTGGTTCGACATAGTAAACGAGTTGCCAAATCAGTCCGCCCAGTTCGAGATGCCCAGGTAACACAGCAACAAATTTTGGATGCCGCAGAGTACGAATTTTCACGGCATGGCTTAAACGGTGCCCGTCTGAGTGCGATCGCTAATCGCGCCAAGGTAACAACTGCAACACTTCATTACTATTTTGAGAGCAAGGAAAGCTTATACAAAGCAGCCTTACAACGTCCAGTCGATGAACTTCAAATCATTTTTGGGCAATTGAATTTTGACGGCTTATCCCCCGAAGATGCCCTAAAGCAGATTATTCGCATTGCGATTGCCAATGAAGCTCAAAATCCTCAGCGTCAAATGCTGTGGTTTCAGGAAGCAAGTCAGAATCAAGGAGTATATTTCAAGGAATGTAACGTTTTGAGTCTCCATGAGCATCTGCTCAAAATTTTAGAGCAAGGCATTACAGAAGGATATTTTCGCCCCCTCAAACCGTTTTTGGCGCTGACCCATATCTTGAGTATTTGTCTGTTTTACTTCACAGTTCATGAAAACTGGAAGCATCTAACTCCAGAGATTAATTGTCTTAGTCCAGAAATAATTGAGGAACACACCGAAGAAGCAATCACCTTTATTTTGGCAGGTATTAAACGTTCACATCCATAAAAGGAAAGGCTTATCTGGATTTTTAATATTAATTTGTTATCCTTTGCTGCTATGGCTGTCTTTGAGGTGCAGTTATCGCAATTGCGACGTTATTTATTAAGCCCAGCGTTACTGTAGCGGCAATTGGGTTAGGTTTTACGGCTGGGGTGTCTGGGAAATTGTTGGTTCAAAAAGGGGAATAAATCTAAGTAGTTGAAGATGGGTTTTAACTAGCTCTACCTGTGGTAGCTAGCTTGTGACTTTTACCGAACCTGGGTTATATCGTCTCATCTTCAAGTCCCCTAACCCAGTTGCCAAACGGTTCCAACGCTCTTGTGTTTCACGAAGTCCTTCCATCCCTGCGGCGCACTGGCAAATATGAGATGCCCAAGCCAAACCAGCAGCAAAATACTAAACCCACTCTTGATGAACTCGTTAACTGTAAAAGATTCTGTCTGGCACAAGGCTTAATGCAGAACTGTGAACCATCACCATAATATTTAGATACGTTCGCCCAACTCCTTCAGAGAAAAGTTATCGCTTATCGCAATAATTTAAATGTTTCTATGTTAGAAAACTTTTAACAAAATATACATTTTATATAAAATATACGTTATTAAAACATCTATTCAAACATGAACTCTAACAAGAGGATGTTACGTTAAACACTGTTAATAAAGTTAATGTTTTAGTAGTCAAATATCAAAATCCTATTTAATTATTGAATTTACTTGATTAGAGAGAAAACAGAAAAGGAAGGATACAGATGTATACTGCTGATTTTCTCAAGAATTAAATACAAGTTCTATAGTCGTATTAACAACTACTAATTAACATAGTTTTAGCGTGGGTATAGCCGTTTTAGATATCTCTTGAAGTTTAAGCAATTAAAGCAAATGATAAATACTTTTCTCATTAGTTTTTAACGCTGATTGGAATCGGGAGTAATTTAAATACATTGTCTCTGCCGTCTTTTTACCTACTGATGAAACATTTATTGAACTTCAAGCAAGCACAATAGATGTACAGCTTAAGGACATTGCAAAGCTCAATAAAACCTAAGTTTTGAAATTGTGATGCATATAAATAATATATTTCATACTCATCCTTCATTTCTTCAAGGGTTACGAGTACTCCTTGTAGATAATGATGTCAATTTCTGCGATTCTTTAACAGCAATGTTGCAATCTTATGGTGTGAACGTGCAAGCGACATTTTTAGGAGAGCAAGCTATGGAAATATTTGTGCAATGGCAACCTGATATTCTCTTGAATGGTATTTCCTCGCCAAAGGAAGATGGCTATGCTCTAATTCACCAAGTAAGAACACTTACGGGAGAACGAGGCAAAGTAGTTCCAGCCATTGCTCTGACAGGCACTGTAACTGAAGATATGTATCAACGTTCTCTCTTAGCTGGGTTTAGTCTATGCTTTGCTAAACCTATAGTTATCGACGATTTTGTTGCTGTGCTTGGCATTTTAGCAATTGCCGCTAATCTTCATTTACGCTGATTCTAACTAGCTCTAGTTAATGTCATGAACTACTCCTGGCTAGCTTTGCTTAAGCCAGGAGTTTTTATATGCCCTGGACTAGCTTAAGATTTTTGACGCTTCCTTTATCTTCCTGGCTCCTACTTTTATTTGGTAAACCAACTTAAAATATAAACCTTAGCCGCCGAAGCATTGCGGTACTAAACTTGATCTTATGACATCCGATCAACCCTCTGAGCAACCTGTATCTGAATCTACCGCTAATGAAGTGTTCGACATAGAGCAACAAGACAATAAAGATGCTTTATTTCCCATCGTTGGCATTGCCGCCTCTGCGGGTGGATTAGAGGCATTTACGCAGGTACTCAAACATTTGCTTACTGATACAGGGATGGCTTTTGTGCTGATTCAACACTTAAGCCCTAACCACAAGAGTCTGTTGAGCGAGATTCTGGCAAGAACAACTCAAATGCCTGTTATTGAAGTGCAAGATGGCATGACTGTAGAACCGAACCAGGTTTACATCATTCCGCCTAACACTAAGATGATGTTGTCTAATGGAGTGTTGCAACTCACGCCGCGAGAGAAAGTTCAGGGTAAATATATGCCTGGTGATGCGTTCTTTACTTCATTGGCAGCAGATCGAGGGCACAAAGCGATCGCAGTTGTTCTATCTGGGGCGGATGGAGATGGTTCACTGGGGCTAAAGGCAATCAAGGCAGCCGGAGGTGTGACTTTTGCTCAGTGTGAAGACACTGCAAAATTCGATAGTATGCCCAATACTGCTGTTGCCACCGGGAATGTTGATTTTATTCTGCCGCCTCAAAAAATCGCCGAGGAACTGGTAAACCTCAGTCGCAATCCTTTTATTTCTGACTTATTGCCACCAATCGCAATTGAGAACTTGCCAGAACTTGGGGATACTCTGACGACTATATTTATGTTATTGCGATCGCAAACTGGTGTTGACTTCAGCCACTACAAGCCCAACACCCTCGATCGCCGAATCCAGCGGCGAATGCTGTTGTATAAACTAGAACGCTTGGAGGATTATGCCCAATATTTGCAAGAAAATCCGAGTGAAGTCAAAGCGCTCTATGAAGAAATTCTGATCCACGTTACCTATTTTTTCCGCGACCCCGAAGCATTTCAACTCTTGAAAGAGCGAGTTTTTCCCAGTATCATCCAAAACAAATCACCAGGGTTGCCGATTCGGATTTGGGTCGCTGGGTGTTCCACGGGCGAAGAAGTGTATTCGATCGCCATCTCCTTGCTGGAGTTTTTGTCGGATAAAGTCACCCCGCCGCCAATCCAGATTTTTGCCACAGACATCAGCGAGATCGCAATTGACAAAGCAAGATCGGGCATTTATGTAGAGAATCAAATGATAGAAGTCTCACCAGAGCGCCGCCGCAGATTCTTTAATGCCCTTGAAGGCGGTGGGTATCAAATTAGTAAAGCTGTCCGCGAACTGTGTGTGTTTGCCCGCCAAGACTTGGGTAGTGACCCCCCTTTTTCCAACTTAGATTTAATTAGCTGTCGGAATGTGCTGATTTACTTGGACGAAACTTTGCAAAAACGGATATTGCCCATCTTCCATTACAGTCTTAACCCGACTGGTTTTTTGCTGCTAGGGACTTCAGAAAGCACAGGTAAATATTCGGAGTTGTTTACTCTGATTGACAAAAAGTATAAAATTTATGCCAAAAAGCTAACTGCAAATCGTCCAATTCTATCGTTCGTTACCAGCAATTATCCGGTAACAAAAGCGGAGGAATCCAAGCTGACCAATGCGAATCCATCAGATGAGTTTAATTTAGAGAGAAAAACTGACCAACTGATCTTGAATCACTATGCCCCAGTGGGTGTAGTAATCAACAACAAGATGGAAGTGCTGCAACTTCGGGGAGAAGTCGATCTCTACCTCAAACTTTCACCTGGAAAACCGAGTTTCAACTTATTTAAAATGGTGCGTCAAGGCTTGCTTGTAGAGCTACGCGCCACAATTTATCAGGCACAACGACAAAAAATTCTAGTTAGAAAAGAAGGATTACAAATTGAACAAGGCAATCTTTCAAAAATCATCAATCTTGAAGTGATTCCATTCAAGCCTTCGACCGACGAAGAATTCTACTTTTTGGTTTTATTTGAATCAGCCCGACCCACGGTTAACAATCTCAGCTCTTTTAATCTTGAGAGCCAAGAGCAGCCAGACTTAGAGCAAGAGATTGTTCGGCTAAGACTTAAACTCGCAAACGCCGATCAAGAGAGGGCTGCGACTCAAGAATATCTGCAAGCGGTGATCCAAGAGCAGGAACACATCAATCAAGACTTGAAAGTTGCAAATGAAGAAATCCTCTCTAGCAATGAAGAGTTGCAAAGCACCAATGAGGAGCTAGAAACTGCTAAGGAAGAAATTCAGGCAACTAACGAAGAACTTAACACAACTAATGAAGAACTTCGCTCTCGAAATCTGGAATTACACCAAGTTAATAACGATCTGACGAATTTGCTTGGCAGTATCAATATTCCCATTTTGATATTGACTTCGGACTTACGGGTTCGACGTTTTACGCCAATGGCGCAACGGCTTTTCAATTTAATTCCCGCCGATGCTGGACGACCCTTGAGCGATATCAGAGCGAATCTCGATGTTCCTGACTTAGAATCTCTAATTTTGGAGGTACTTGACACACTCAGCATTAAAGAATTAGAAGTCCAAACTCTAGGGGGACATTGGTACAACCTCCGTATTCGTCCTTATCGCACCACAGAAAACCAGATTGATGGTGTCGTGTTGGTATTAATAGATATTGATGTTCTCAAACGTAGTGCTGCAACCTTAGAACAAGCCCGGAATTATGCTGAAGCAATTGTGGAGACGGTACAAGTGCCGTTAATCGTGCTTGATTCTGATTTTTGCGTGAATAAAGCCAATCGCTCGTTTTATGAAACATTTCAGGTTTCAGCATCAGAAACAACGCAATCTCTGATTTTTGAACTAGGGAATGGTCAGTGGAACCTACCTGGACTACAACAGCTCCTAGAAGATATTCTCACCAACGATACCACTATTCAAAACTTAGAGATAGAACATTGTTTTGACCAGATTGGGCAGAAAACTATGCTGATTAATGGTTGGAAAATTGTTCAACAGGGAGAGAGCCAAAGGATTTTGCTGGCGATTGAAGATATTAGCGATCGCAAGCAGTTTGAGTTAGAGCGATCCCAACTTCTAGCACAGGAGCAGTCAGCCCGGCAAGAGGCGGAAAATGCTAACCAAGCCAAAAATGAATTCCTGTCGAACCTCTCCCATGAACTTCGTAACCCGCTAAATACTATACTCGGCTGGGCGCAGCTTTTCCGCAACTGCAATTTAGATTCTTCAGCAGTTACTCGTGCCTGGGAAGTGGTAGAACGGAGTGCTAATGTGCAAGCTCAGTTAATCGATGATATGCTGGATCTCTCACGGATTACGAGTGGAAAGCTTCATTTAAACACTCGTCTAATCGATCTAGTTTCATTAGTGAATGCCGCGATTGAGTCTATCGAATTTTCCGCACAGGCCAAAGGCATTCAAATTGATTCACAGTTGAACTCGGCGACAGTTGTCGGGGATTTTGATCGTTTACAGCAAGTTCTGTGGAATTTACTTTCTAACGCGATTAAGTTCACTCCAGCCAATGGGCGAGTGGGAGTTATGCTCGAAGCTGTATATAGTCACGCCGAGATTCGAGTCAGCGACACCGGAATTGGTATCCCGGCAGACTTGCTGCCTTATGTGTTTGAGCGCTTCCGCCAAGGAGATTCCAGCAGCAGTAAAACGAATCAGGGACTTGGATTGGGCTTGTCAATCGTCCGTCATATTGTAGAACTTCACGGTGGAACAGTTCAAGCGCAAAGTCCAGGTCAAGGACAAGGAACCACAATTATCATCAGGCTGCCTCTGCGCTCAATGCTGCCGCAAATTACACCGCTAGCTTACTTAGAGCCGAGCCTTTTATCAGAGACTCCAGATCCATTAGATGGTAAAAATCCATCCTTGAGCCTTGAAGGGTTATGCATCTTGGCTGTAGACGATCAAGCCGATAGCCGCGACTTAATTAAGTCGATGTTAGAAAACTTCGGGGCTGAAGTAGTGGTTGTGACATCGGCAAGGGAAGCGATCGCTACTCTAACTGAATCTCCTGGTAGATTCGATGTGCTTCTAGCAGATATTGGGATGCCAGAGCAGGATGGTTACTGCCTGATTCGTCAGGTTAGAGAGCTTGAGGCTCTTGCTGGGGGACAAATTCCAGCAGCAGCAATTAGTGCTTATGTCACCGAGCAAGAGCGGCAAATGGCAATTGATGCTGGTTTCCAAATGCATCTAGCTAAACCGATTGAGCTTAATCAATTGGTATTGATGATTGCAAAGTTAAGTGGACGAGTCTAATTCGTAATTCGTAATGGGCTACGCTGTTTTCATGCCCAAAGGGCTGTACGTAATTCGTAATTATGGATACTGTTGTCAAATATAAAAAACTGAATCTTGACTCTCGCAAATTTTAACAAAGATCCGGGTAACGCATAGCTTTCTAAGGGGAGGGTTAGGGT
>NZ_JAAGOG010000493.1:0-571 GCF_010747425.1 Nostoc sp. UIC 10630 | reverse complement strand
ATTATTTGCTTCCGCATAGGAAACTGCACAATAACCGACTCACATTTTCGGTTTTGATGGAACAATGAACTACTTTGCTAGCGTGGCAAAACTTACTAGAGAAGAGCGGAAATCCTGTAATCTTGACCTTGTAGCGAAATAATAGTGCAAAAACTTGGCAAGAAAAAGTTTAAAACCAGAGGCAACATCGTTTGAAGTACTCGATTGTGTTCAAAAAAAATGCCCCTCGTGCGGTCAAGCAATGTGGAATGAATACAATAATCCTCGACATATAAGAACGTTAAACGGGGTAGTAGAACTACAGCTAAAAATTCGTCGATGTCGAAATAAGTCATGTCTGCGGTATAAAAAAGCATATCGCCCAGAGCAAGAAGGGTCACTCGCTCTACCACAGAGCGAATTTGGTTTGGATGTGATTGCTTATATAGGAACGTTACGATACCAGGAACATAGAAGTGTTCCCCAAATACACACTCACCTTGAATTAAAGGGTAGGCGTTGCTGAATCAAAATATGAATCAGGCGATCGCTGGAATAAAACTTGTACCTCACATCGTGAGCGGCACTGAAC
>NZ_JAAGOG010000211.1:0-12281 GCF_010747425.1 Nostoc sp. UIC 10630 | reverse complement strand
CCCCTGCTCCCTGCTCCCTGCCCCCTGCCTCTTACTCATCCCTACTCCCCTAAGATGGTAGAACAACTTAAGCCTCGCTATTCTGTCATTTGGACGAACAAAATCGCTGAAGTACCCCAAAATGCTTGGAATGCTTTAGCAATGCCACTCAAAACGCCATTTTTAGAATGGGAGTGGCTAAATAATCTCGAAACCTCCCAAAGTGCTACGGCTAAAACTGGTTGGTTGCCAAATCACTTAACATTGTGGCGAGATCGAACTCTGATTGCGGCTGCACCACTTTATCTCAAAGGACATAGTTCTGGTGAATTTGTATTCGATCACCAATGGGCAGAGTTAGCCGATCGCATCGGAGTTCAATATTACCCAAAATTGCTGGGCATGACACCATTTACCCCAGCTGAAGGTTATCGCTTTTTAATCGCCCCAGGAGAAGACGAAGACGAAATCACCGCGATGATGGTGCATGAAATTGACACTTTCTGTTCCAAAAATCGGATTTCTGGATGTCATTTTCTCTACGTTGATCCCCAATGGCGGCCGATGCTGGAACGGCATGGCTTTACAACTTGGCTGCACCACAGCTACGTCTGGGAAAATGCTGGCTTTAAAACTTTTGATGACTACTTGAAAGTGTTTAACGCCAATCAACGCCGTAATATCAAGCGGGAACGTAAAGCTGTAGAGAAAGCTGGTTTAAGATTGCAACCTCTGAGTGGTGATGAAATTCCCTACTCTTTATTTCCTTCGATGTACCAGTTTTATGCTGACACCTGTGATAAATTTGGTTGGTGGGGTAGCAAGTATCTCACACAGAGGTTTTTTGAGCAGCTACACAATGATTATCGCCATCGAGTCTTGTTTGTCGCCGCATATAGCGAAGAAGATAATTCTCATCCTTTAGGAATGTCCTTTTGTTTATTTAAAGGTGACAAACTCTATGGACGCTATTGGGGGAGTTTTCAAGAAATAGATTGCTTACATTTTGATGCTTGCTATTATGCGCCTATTGAGTGGGCGATCGCTAACGGAATCCAAATTTTTGACCCTGGTGCGGGTGGTCGCCACAAAAAACGCCGTGGTTTCCCTGCTATGCCCAATCATAGTTTGCATCGCTTTTACAACAATCGTTTAGGACAAATTATCCGTCCCTATATTAAGGAAGTGAATCAACTCGAACAGCAGGAGATTGAGGCGATTAATGCAGAGTTGCCATTTAGTAACCGGGATTCTTAAAAGTTTGCCAAGGCAGAGGGTGAACGACGAATTACACTTAATATATAGTGTAAAAACCCTGAAAAAAGAAAATTTCTTTTGCTAGTGCTTATGGATTTAATACTTGAAGATTTAGCCGCAATTGATGATAAGCTTTCCCAGCGTCATATCGAACTCGATCCGGGTGGATATTTTATTATTTACTTGGATCGAGACGCAGGGTTAATTTATGCCAAGCATTTCACAAACGTAATTGACGATCGCGGTTTAGCTGTCGATCCCGAAACGGGGAAGGTAATTCCGGCACGAGGAAAGGTAGAACGAACTTACACAACGGTTTTTAGTGCGAGAACGGCTAAAGAACTTTGCGTGAAGATTTTTGAAGAAACTCAGCCCCCGCCTGTAACTCAATTAAATCATGCGGCTTATTTAGGTCGAGAATTTGTTCGGGCTGAGGTGGCTTTAGTAAAAGGGCAAGAGTATGTTCAGGATTAAGCCAATTTTAGATTTTAATTTAAGGAAAAATCTAAAATCTAAAATTGAATGACCCTGATTATCCGATTACCCATCAGATGACGGCTGATTTATCTGATAAATGTAGTAAGTCGCCATTGGGATGACGGTGGCGGCAATTAATAACCCTACTACCCAAGCAGTAGCGTTACCTTGGTTGGTTTCTTCTGCTTTCTTGTAGGTGCCTTCTACCTGTACATTGTCAGTAATTTGGGGTGGCCCTGGATCGGCTTTACCGGAGAGGACGGCAACAAGGCGATCGCTAGCATCTAGAAATGCCTGATTGTATTTGTTACCATTGCGTAACGGCACACTTACTGTTTCAGTAGCGACACTCTCGGCAATAGCGTCAGTGAGTAGAGGTTTGACTTCATCCCCAGTAATAATGGAAGTACCATTGGTAACTGTGTCAATAACCAATAAAGTTTGATTTGCTTGGGCTTCTTTTGTCGGAAACCATTTTTCAAACAACTCTTTGGTAAAGCTTTCTGGTGTTTCACCGTAGTCAAGGCGGCGAACAGTCACGATTCTGACTTCCTTATTTGTTTGTTTTGCCAAATCCTCGAAAGCACTGCTAATCTTACCTTCATTCAGACGGCTGATAACCTCACCTTGATCCAAAACCCAGGTGTCTGCTGTGAGGCTGGATAATTGATACACACCTGTGGCTAAAGCAGGTGTGGCAAACAGCGAGGCTGTTAAAGTAACCGTCACCAATGTTAAAACCAGCCGGATGAGGTGTTTTTGACTACTAAATATTTGTTTGAGGAGCTGTTTCATCGTGTGATCCCTAAGACAGACTTGCACCAAAAATACTACAGAACTAGTGCAAAAATCACCTCGTTCGCGGTTTTCTCCGGGATCAAGTTTTTGCTACTACCAGCAGATATATATTTTACGGGATTTTTTGATTGCACAAACTTCTGATGATTGCGGTTGCAAGCATAAAATTGACAAGAAATACCGCCCATTTTGAGAATTAACCCAAATGCTTAGGGCGGAATTTGCAAACCATCTAGAAATGATATCGTATAATGAGTATTTTTGGCAGAAAGAAGTATAACTTTTCATATATATATGCAAGTTGCTTGTCCTGCTATACCCTTTTATGGGTTATCTCTGCAACTTCTCTGATATTTTGGCTAAATCTAGAATAATATATACATGACTATAATTTTAACTAACGACGATGGCATTGATGCCCCCGGTATAAAAGCTCTAATTAAAGCTGTAAATGGCAAAAATGTTATTATCGCTGCTCCTGCCGATCATCAGTCTGGGTGTGGACATCAAGTTACTACCACTCGTGCCATCAACCTCCAGCGACGTTCTGAGACTGAATATGCGATCGCAGGCACTCCCGCCGATTGTGTGAGAATTGCCATAACACAAATTAACGCAGATGTCAAATTTGTGCTTTCAGGTATCAACGCTGGGGGCAACTTGGGAGTCGATGTCTACATTTCTGGCACAGTGGCTGCTGTGCGGGAAGCCGCAATGCACGGTATTCCCGGAATTGCTATTTCCCACTATCGCAAAGCCAAGCAGAATTTTGATTGGGATCTGGCTGCCAAATTGACATCTGAAGTTTTAGCGGACTTACTCAAGCGTCCCCTAGAACCGGGAAGCTTTTGGAATGTGAACTTGCCGAATCTGCTACCAGGAGAACCACATCCTGAGATAGTCTTTTGCCAAGCCTGTAGCAGACCTTTGCCTGTCAACTATCGAATTGAAGGCGATGATTTTTATTATGTAGGAGAATATGGCAAACGCGATCGCACCCCTGGTAGTGATGTGGATGTATGTTTTTCCGGCAATATTGCGGTAACTCAGTTAAGGGTTTGAAACTTTGACACTCTCAGGTTTAAAGATGCTAAGATTCTTGGTTTTTCCAAACAACATTAGCCAAGTTTGGAGGTTTAATTCCCCTACTTTTACAGACAATACATTTTGATGCCTAATTAAAATCTCCCTTACAAAACGTAATTACGAATTACGAATTATTTTAACTTCCCCTCTTCTCTTGCCGTTCTTTGAGTTTTAGCATAATTTCTGCGTGCATCTCGCGGGTAATTGGGTAAAAATACGTTAAAACTAAGCCAAAAATCAAACAAACTGTAGGTATGGGGCCAACGGCAATGCGAATAGCAAACAGTGCTGATTCTGGTTGGATAGGTAGTGGACTTCCGGCTACGGATTCTTTGAAACCCGATACTTGCAAAGCATTTCCTACCAAAAACAGTCCAAAAGCTAAACCAAATTTTTGTAGCAAAACCATGAAGCCATAAAAAATGCCTTCTCTGCGCTGTCCCGTTTGCAGTTCATCTAATTCAATCACATCTGGAATCATCGACCAGGGAATTAGATAAGCTGTGGATACACCAATACCTGCCATAACAGCCATCACATACATCAAAACTATTTGACCAGGCTGTAAGAAAAATAGTCCGGCCGCTGCTATAATCCACAAACTCATTCCGAGAAAATAAACAACTTTTTTGCCGATTTTTTTACTCAACGCTCCCCAAACAAATAGCATCAATAGAGCAGTTCCTTGCACTGCAATCATGACTGTGGGCACATCTGATTCTTTGAGTCCCATACAATTGACTACAAAATAGGGAATAATGCTGGCTGTTACCTGCACACCTAGCCAAGAACAAAGATATATACCAATAACAAATAAAAAAGGTCGGTTACTAAAGACAATTTTTAGCTGTTCAAAGAAAGGGAGAGATTCAGGTTCCTCGGTTTGGATGCGTTTGGCCTCAAAAGCCAAGATGCGATCGCGGACTCCAAAAACGCACCAATATAATCCTAAAATCGAAATTACAGTAGAAACTGCTGCTAAAACGATATATTGTTGTTGGCGATCGCTAATTTGAGAAAAAATAATTTGCGTTAAAATCAACGACAGAATGCTGCCACCAATAGAAAATGTAAAGCGATAGCTGTTAAGGCTGGTGCGTTCGTCGTAATCTTGAGTTAGTTCTGGAGTCATTGCCGTATAAGGCAAATTTACAACCGTGTAAAACGCTTGAGATATCACCCCAATCGCTACGTAATACCAGAACAGCGGCCAAATATTCTCACTCTGATTTGCACTAAATCGCGGTACAATCCACTGCAAGAAGAAGAAAATCCCAAAGGGAATAGCCCCATAAAACATCCAAGGAAGACGACGACCCCAACGACGAGATTTCGTTTTATCAGTCAGAAACCCGACAACCGGATCATTTATCCCATCCCAGATTTTGCCAATCATCAAAATACTGCCAGCTAAACCCGCAGGGATACCAGCGACATTCGTGAAGAAAACCAGCAGAAAAAAGACGGATATATTTGCAGTGATTGCCGGGCCTAAATCTCCTGCACCGTAAGCCAGTTTTGTTTTGAAGTCGAGTTTTTCACTAAGAATATCTCGTTGGGCATCGCCATCAGCAGCATAATCTTTCATAATAACTTGCGCTCATACTAAAATAAAAAGTTTGCAGTTTGCGTAGCCCGTCGTAGACATCGCCTTCAATACTAGCCATCTACCACTCCCGTTAGACTTATGCCAGACCTTTATGTTTCTTGGTCAGATTATCACCAAAAAATTGAACAACTGGCTATCCAGATTTATCAATCCAGTTGGGAATTTAACCAGATTATCTGTCTTGCCAGAGGAGGATTAAGAGTTGGAGATATTCTCTCCCGGATATATCAGCAACCTCTGGCAATCTTAGCAACCTCATCTTACAGTGGCGCTGGTAAGCAAGAAAGAAGTAATTTAATTTTCTCCCGCCACTTGACAATGACTGCCGAAAAGTTAGGTTCGCGCATTCTTTTAGTAGATGACTTAGTAGACTCTGGCATCACACTCCAACAGACTATACCTTGGCTCAAGCAAAATACTGATTCCCCAATTGAAGAAATTCGCACCGCCGTACTTTGGTATAAAGCCTGTTCAGTTATAGCACCCAATTATTATGTCGATTACTTGGCTGACAACCCCTGGATTCATCAACCCTTTGAACGCTACGAAAATTTGAACCCAGCAGAACTTGCCACTAAGGTCAGTCCGTGTTGATAAATACTTAGTAGCGCTACGTAGAATTCAAAATTAAGAATTTAAAAGTTTATAGAGTGAGCTTTTTTGACTCACCAGATTTATTACTATATTTTGCCAAAATTGGCACATCTATCCCTAAATATGTATGGTGTTATTTACCTGACTCATTGTTAAAGAATGACAAACGATATTTCGCACAAACGGAACCTTCACCGATTTGACCCTGTTGCGTATCTAGTAATTGGAAAACTTGGTCTTTCTCCTCTAACTTTCGGACTGCTGGCAGCACTTACCGCTACTGTAGTTTATTTGTTTACTGCATTCCTAAGTGATACGCTGTGGTCTAAGCAGGGGCAGATGGGGTTACTTAAAGACTGGATTCCCTGGTTAGTAGGGCTTTTTATTAATCCAGTAACATTGGGATATTACTTGTGGAGTTTTCAAGCAATCGATAAAGCAATTCAAGACCTGGAAAAATCTGACGTATTAGAAATAGACAAATTTCAGATTGATCAATTTGTTATTAACCTCTATTCCCAAAAATGGCGCAAACTCTCTGCACTTGCTAGCGCTCTCTTTTTCAGCACTATTGTTTTTATCATCAGACCTAGATTAGAAGAGAGTTGGACTAGCTCTAGTTTTCTACCAGGATTGACCATTACGATCGCCACATTTGCAGTCGTATATATGGGTAGTATACTTGTCCTTAATCTGATTACAAATATTTGGATTTTCTATCGAATTTTAGGAAACAAGGATTTAGATATTAATCCTCTTCATCCCGATCGCTGTGGTGGTCTTCGATGTCTCAGTGATTATTCGCTTAAAACTGCCTATCTAGTTGCTGTTTTGGGTATCTGGATTGGCGTGATTGAGTATCAAGTAATTACACAAGATGTCGGAAAAGGATTCTGGTTTGTTCATCTGGTAATTCCATTATATATTTTTCTATCAATGGGATGTTTTTTTGGGCCATTGCTAGCAGCAAATAGCGGTATGAAAAGAGCTAAAGAAAAGTCTTTAGATAAAATTGCTCGGCAGTTCCGAGCAGACTATTCAGGGATTTATACTAGTCTGGCTGAAGACACAGAAGCTTTCAAGAAAAAATCTGAAAAAATTCAGCAGCTACGTGCCTTGTACACTATGACTGATGAGTTGCCCGTTTGGCCCTTCGATGTCAAAACTTTCCGCCGATATCTCCTAACTGTGCCTACTCCTCTTATTGGTATCCTAAGTGGCATATTTAAAAACTTGTTGATAAATCTACTAAAGCAACAGAATATCAAACTTGGCGGGTAAAGGCGTTATCAGATAAAACTCAAATTTATTTGTCTAGTGGTGAAATGAGCCGGATAGCTTTAGTTAAGTTTTTGATATCTCCCCAAACTTAGGACTCCACCACCCTTTTGGCGTACTGAAATAAGCTACATCTTTATGTTTCGTATCTTTACGGGATTGTGCGTTAGAACATCGCAACATTGTCTTACTCTGCCCCTCTTTGATGTAACTGTACTCCTCTAGAGGTTTTTTACATACCGGGCAGGGATATGCCGTCATCTTGACGGGAGGCTTTTGTTGATTTTCAGCTTGGACTGTTTTAGCTTGTGGTGGCTGCCAAGTTTTGTTAAAGTCGCTCCAAAATAGCACGACATTTTCACAGCCTTTTGTGCATTTGAGGAAATATTTCTTTTTAACTTTAGTACTCGGAATTTTGGCGAGAAAATTTTTGCACTCAGGGCATCGCGTTTTAGAAGTTTCATATTTGCGATCGCTTATCACATTAGCTTTACCTGTTGGGGAACTCGCAACTACAGTTTTAGCTTTGGAAAGCGCTGGTACAAAATAATTCTGGTTCCAACTAGTTAAATAATGCTGCCAAGAATTTTTTCCTTCGGAAATTGCATCAAGGGCATCTTCCATTTTCGCTGTGAATTCCGCCTCTAGTAAATCTGGTAGTGCTTTGAGCAAAAACGCATCAACTTCTAACCCTAAAGCTGTTGGTTGCAGATGGTCTTTTTTCAACTCGACATAATTTCGTTTTTTTAAGGTAGCAACAGTAGGAGCATAAGTACTTGGGCGACCAATTCCTTTACGTTCCATCAGTTGTACTAATTTTGGTTCACTATAACGCGGTGGTGGCTGCGTCTGCTTCTGCTCATGTCCAGCATTCTCCAGTTTCAATGCTTGTCCCTGTTGTAATGAAGGTAAAATACTATCCTTGCTGAGATTGTTCCAGTACCGGGCATAACCATAAAATTCAATTACTTGCCCTCTAGCTGACCACAGTAGAGAACCAGACTGAGTAATCACCAAAGTTTTACGCAATTGTGCAGCACGACACTGAGAAGCAATTGACCGTTTCCAGATCATTACATACAGATTAAACTCATCATCAGGAAGTTCTAAACGCAATTGAGCTGAGGGACGAAATACATCTGTTGGACGAATCGCCTCATGTGCTTCTTGAGCTGATTTGCTACTACGATGCTTGGCGACTTGCTGCGGTACATTCTGCGGATCATTTTGCTCTAACCATTTACGAGCGCTGGCACAAAATTCTGGACTCAGCATTACTGAGTCTGTTCGCATATATGTAATCAGCCCTGCCTCATAGAGCTTTTGAGCAACAATCATGGTTTTGTCAGGAGCAAACCTCAGCTTTGAACCGGCTGCTTGCTGAAGGCTGGAAGTTGTAAATGGTGGCGGTGGCTGACGGTTAACGATTTTTCCTTCAAAATGAATCACCTGATGAGGATGTCGCTGTGCTTCTTCAACTAAACGTGTTGCCTCTGCTTCGGAAAGAACACGTTTAGATTCCGGTGTTTCTGGACTATTACCAACCTTCGCGTCATCGTGAGTTTCAGTTTCTTGGTCTGCTGTATCTTTTGCAGAATCCACTGTCCCTTTGTAAAAAGCCCGAAATCCTTCAGCATAATCTACCCAAACACTCCAGTAATCTTGGGGGACAAAAGCCAGAATTTCGTTTTCTCGCTGACAAATTAGGTGCAACGTCGCGCTTTGGACTCTGCCAACACTTTTAGCACCGTTATTCAATGCCCAAACTAAAGGGCTACCCTTATAACCCACCAACTTATCTAGACAATCTCGGCACAATCCAGCACCAATCAAATTTTGGTCTAGCTTTCTGGGATTAGCGATCGCACTCTGTACCGCCGATGCTGTAATCTCAGTATAAATTACTCGTTTCGGTTCCTTTAAACCCAGCGTTTCTTTGAGATGCCAAGCAATTGTCTCGCCTTCCCGGTCTGGGTCAGTTGCTAAGACAACTTCATCAACCTGCTTCACCGCAGACTTGAGCTTCTGGATTGTTTCTTTTGCTCGTTGGTCACGCGGAACGTAATTGCACCTTACATTACTGCCGTCCATGACGAAGCCCAAGGAATCGTCCCCTTCATTGCTGAGTTCTCGGATATGGCCACAACTGGCTAAAACTTTCCAATCCGAACCCAGAATTTGACTGAGTTTTTTGACTTTTCCGGGAGACTCTACCACAAGCAGGCGTTTGATCATAGCAACTGCATTCTAGATTTTGAGCAATAAACTGGCAATTTAAATTAGCGTTCGCCTATCTTCGTCATCTGGATTTTCTAGAATACTGTACCAAAAAGCTTTGGAAATTGCTCAACTCAGTTTAGAGGTAAATCATCTCAAAACTATCCATTTATACCTTTGTATAACTGTTGCTTCTGTCACCTGACGATAATGAACTAATGTGAATTGCGATCGCAATTCGTTTGAGCATCTCTGCGTCTGTAATTTTGGTAAGCGATCGCGATTATTGCACAGATATAATCTATTACCAGGCGTAGGCTAGCAAGAACCGCAGGCATCGCAGCGCTCAAAAATAAAAAGATGTATTTTATCAATACTTCAAGCATCTTGAGGTTTCCTGCTTTGAAAGCCTCGGCTCAAACTTCTTTGTGACTGCTGTCTGTAAATTTTGACTATAAACTCTGAAAATGTGAAGAACACACTAAGAGGATTTTTTAGCACATAAGTAGGTCGGCAGAAAAATTTACAAGTATGTAACAACAAATTAATCATGTTTCAGGCATTCTTCCAAAAAAACTATGTCTGACTCCTTGCACTTTGCTTTTCATCCTCGAAGAAAGTTTATACCAAAGTCTTTGTAGACCAAGCTTTTCCCGTTTATCAAAACAGAATTTAGGAGTCAGGATTCATCCTGAATCTGTATGATTGGCGGATAGCGCAGCGTCTCGTAGAGAGCATCTTGATTACGACCGGAGTAACGGAAACGTCTTTGTTAGCGTAGCGGGGCGTAGCCCATTCTGATTCCTTCTTCAAACCGATTGCGATTTATTTATCTTTACATAGTTTACTTTTTTCACGACTATTTACTTACATATTTCTCCTACAATGTAAAGAGTATGCAAAGATACTTTTTGAAGTATAGACATACAAGTAAATTTCAGTATTTAGTTAGTATCAGGTTATTTAAATGTTCTCTCTTTTTAAGCTAGACACCCACAGGCAATAGCCCACAACGAGGGGATGAAAATAACCTTCTGTATCAAGAGTTAACTGTTCCCTATTTTCAAGACACTAGGATTTACGCATTGACAAAAAAATTAAAGTATGAAGTGTGATTTTCAGGCATTTAAGCTTGATTTCGTGATGTTTTTGCAAGAATGCCTAAGTTGGGGCTGCGCCTACGGTATTTAATCAAGGATGCTTGTAAAAAGCCTGAAATGAACTATTTGAGTTCATGCACAAAGTCATTAATTTGTACAGTGCATGAGATTTTGATATGCAGATAAGTGCTAGTTGCAATCTGCTCAACAGTGTGGATTTTCAATAAAAATTACTGTCCCTCCAGAGGGAAATCAAAATATGTCGAAAGTGTCAACTATCGGCGGGTTTTTGTGTTCTAAAACAGTACTAAATCAGGGCTGAGAAATTTAAATTTACGGGAATATCGATTAAAGAAGGTAAAAGTTATGACAAATATCATTGGAACTAACAGTAATGATACTCTACTGGGCAGTAATGACGCTGACATAATTAACAGTAAAGTAGGCAACGATACCATTACAGCTCAACAGGGCGATGACACTCTGACTGGTGGTGGCGGCAAGGATAAATTTATTTACAACTTGGGTGATGGGACTGATACTATCACTGATTTTGGTGGCATAGGTAAAGGAACAAACCCGACAGCAGCAGTTATTGGCGAAGTGGATACGATCAAATTCCAGGGTGCTGATTTGACTGCCCAAAATCTGTTGCTTACCCAGAATGGTAATAATCTGGAAATCACCTTTGATGGGGTTGCTAATACCAAAACGATTCTAAAAAACTTCAAACTAGAAAACCTCGATAACCTGAAAGCTTCTGGAAACAGACCAGCTATTGGTAATATCCTGTTTGATGGGCAAACTAGCATCACCGATAGTTTTGATGTCTTTGATGCCAACTCCACTGCAACTAGCGTGTTCAACAAGAACACGGTGACTTTCCTCAATGACCTCGACAACAACGTTACAGGTTTAGATAACTCAAATGATGTCATCAATGGTCAGGGCGGGAATGACCGCATCGACGGCAAGAGTGGCAACGACTTGCTGCGGGGTGGTACGGGAAATGATACTCTCATTGGCGGTGCGGGGAACGACACCCTTATTGGTGATACTGGCAATGATTCCCTCGATGGTGGTGTTGGTAATGACTTGCTACGGGGTGGTGCAGGGAACAATATCCTCAACGGTGGTGCTGGTGACGATAACTTGAATGTTGACTCTTCAGCAGGCAATAATCTCTTGTCTGGTGGCGATGGCAATGATAGTCTCTCGGCATTAGGGGACTACGAAGGTAATGTGGTGTCTGGTAATAACACTCTCAAGGGTGGCGCTGGTAACGATACCTTGATTGCTGACGGTTCCGCAGGCGATAACTTACTGGATGGTTCCAATGGCGATGATTATCTCTCTGCCTCTAGTGGCTACTACGACCCTAGAGTGTCTGGCAATAATACCCTCAAGGGTGGCGTTGGTAACGATACCTTGAGTGCCTTACTTTCAACAGGTAAGAACTTCCTGGATGGTGGTGATAATAACGATTATCTCTCTATCAATCTTTCCTCTGGTAATAACACCCTCAACGGTGGTGCTGGTGACGATTACTTGAGTGCTAATATTTCAACAGGCAATAATCTGCTGTCTGGTGGTGATGGCAATGACTCTCTCTTTGCATCAGAATTTGAGGGCTATAGGTTTGATAACACTTCAGGGAATAACACCCTTAACGGTGGCACTGGTAGCGATTACTTAAATGTTAACTATTCACGAGGCAATAATCTGCTTTCTGGTGGAGATGGCAATGATTCTCTCTCCGGTTCTAGCTACGGCCGCGGTTTCGGAGGAGCTTTTTATAACACTACTGGAAATAACACCCTCAACGGTGGTGCTGGTGACGATAATTTGAATGTTGATTATTCAACGGGCAATAATCTACTCAATGG
>NZ_JAAGOG010000210.1:0-12350 GCF_010747425.1 Nostoc sp. UIC 10630 | reverse complement strand
GGTGCTGTTTATTATCTATTCACAGCTTATACTGAGAGAGCTTTTTTACACCTTTTCCGACTTTTCAAACATCCTCTTAGATTATCGGAAAAAAGTCAGTAAATCACTTGGAACTATTAACTTGCAGTCCTTTGACACTAAAGAAAGTATTGGGTTCGTTGGAGGTAATAATCGAAACATATTTGATTCAGCCGTACTGTCTCAAATATCTATGCAGCGACAATTAAACCAAACAGCCAGTCAACTTATTCCGGTTGTTTGTGCCCTTGTATGTGGCACTGCACTGTTATACGCATATAATCTTGACGAAGCCATTTTGCTCTTGCTCCAGAAGCTGCATACACCACTGCGCGATCGCATCATGCTTGGTATCACTTTTCTAGGCGATCCCCTAGTAATGCTGATATCTTCTTTGGGACTGTCGATTAGTCCGTTATATTCTAATCGTCGCAGGCAAGCAACTATCTTGGGTATCGCTGGAGTCGGTGCAATCTTGCTAAATTGTTTAATGAAAATATTTTTTGGTAGAGCGCGTCCAGCACTGTGGAAGCATATTATTAATGTGGGTCAACACAGTTTTCCTAGCGGCCATGCAATGGTTTCAATAGTAATTTACGGTTTTACTGGCTATATTCTGGCAAAGCAGTTTCCTGAATGGCGCTTTTGGATTTATGGCTTGACTGTTTTCTTGGTTGCTGCGATCGGTTTTAGTCGGCTTTACCTGGGAGTACATTGGCTGACTGATGTGACAGCTGGCTATGCCGCAGGTTTAGTGTGGTTAATTGCCTGTATCCTGATCTTGGAATCGGAACAGCAAGGAATCATTGACGAGTACATTCTCTCTCAGGACGGCGATTGATCGCGTTTATCTAAATATATCAGTCTTTTAGACGCGATAAATCGCGTCTCTACATGAGGGCTTTCTGGGTTATCTCAAGCGTATTGGGATAAAACTAAAATTGGATCTGTTAATAATAGCTGCCAGATTTCCGATGCTCCAAAGCAGTGATACCATCATTTTCCAACACTTCACCGTGATTAATAACGGCATAAATTAACCATCTATCGCCACATTCAAGCTGATTTTGCACCGTACATTCTAAATAGGCTAATGCCTCATTCAAAATCAAACAACCATTATCAGCAGTTTTTGTGGAAAGATTTGCAAAGGGATTATCGCCTAAAGTGCTATGACGAGAAAAATAGCGTCGCACATTTCTTCCTTCTTTGAGGATATTCAGCACAAATTTATCGCCAGGATGATGCATTAACTCTGCATTCTGCTCGTTAGCGATCGCAATCATAATCCCTGGCGGGTTAAAAGTTGCCTGTGATACCCAAGAAGTTAAAACCCCTTTATGGGTTTCTTCATCACAAGTTGTCACAACACACAGAGAACCAATGATTCGCCCCACCGCTTGTTCGGTACGATCTACATGGGTTTCTGTGACAATCTGGCGGGAACTACGAAGTTTTTTGGTTTTCTTCAAGTTTTGGGCAAAGGCAGCACCTGCTTCTTGACACTGCTGAAGAATTTCAGAAGTAGGGCTGAAACGCACCCGAATTGTTTCAAACCCTAATTGATAATTAGCATCTTTGAGCTTACTTTCGATTAAATCTATGGCCTCTCCACTCCAGCCGTAAGAACCAAACACCCCAGCTAACTTAGTTTTAGCCGCTACCGAGAGAACTATTCCTAAAGCTGTTTGAATTTGAGTCGGTGCATGGCCGCCTAAAGTGGGTGAGCCGATAATCAAGCCATCGCAAGTTTCTACAATGCGGTTAATTTCGGCAGAATCTGCTAGTTCACAGTTGATTGATTCTACATTAACTCCATTTTGAATCAAACCTTGAGCGATCGCATTTGCCATAATTGCTGTATTTCCATAAGCAGAAGCATAAAGCAAAGCGACACTCAATTCTTGAGATTTTTGTCCTTGACACCATTGACGGTAATCATAAGTAAAACGACTCAAGCTATAACGCACAACTGGCCCGTGTGCTGGGGCATAACATCTGGCTCCCAAAAGCGATATTTTATCTAAGGCGACTTCGACTTGTTTTGCTTGGGGTGCATGGAGACATTCAAAATAGTAACGACGTTCCGCGTCTAATCCCTTCCAATCTTCATCAAACAAAGTGTCTTCGCAAATATGAGCGCCGAAAAGTTTGTCTGTGTAGAGAATTTTTGTTGCAGAATCATAAGTACAAAGTCCATCAGCCCACCGGGGAGTTGGTACGGTGACAAATGATAGATTATGTCCTTGTCCTAAATCTAAAGTATCTCCCGATCGCATCGCTTGAATAGGTGATTCAAATTCGGGAAAAGCAGTTTTTAGAGCATTGGCAGCGGGGCGAGAACAAATGAGAGTAGCTTGAGGAACCAGAGAGAGTAATACTTGCAAGGTTGCTCTGCGGTTCGGATTGACATGACTGAGAACAATGTAATCGAGGGAGATGAAATCTAGATGTTGTGCAAGTTGCTCAAGGTAAATTTCGGTAAAAGATTCGCCGGGAGGGTCAATTAAAGCCTTTTTATCAGCTTGAATCAGATAAGAATTCGCTGTAGTTCCCCGTTGACGGGAATATTCCACCTCAAATTTTAATCTGTCCCAAGTCCGCGATCGCAGAATCAGAGTATTTTTACCAATTTCAGCAACTTGGACATCTCTGCTATGGTTGGACGTTAATGTTGCAACAGACATAATAACCTCTCTTAATAATGGGGAATTGGGAATGGAGAATGGGGAATGGGGAATGGGGAATGGGGCATTGGTTATTATCTTTGTCTCCCTCGTCTGCCTAACTCCTAACTCCCCACTCCCTATTTTTAATGACCATTGTTTTGTATTAATTCAGACTTGGCTCGGCTTCTATAGCGTTTAGATACTTCTTGTTCTGGGTCGATACCTTCAAAGGTAGGGGGTAGCCAAACTCGGAGAAACAGTAGTACTCCCAAGACTAATAAAAAGGCACAAGTTGCTAAAACTTGACTCCAACTTGTTTCTAGAACACCTTTAACAATGACTTCCCGCAAAGCAGAAACTATGGAAACTTCAACAGCTACCCCAATCGATACTCGATGTTCTTGTAGGTAAATAATCAACAATCGGAATAGCTCAACTAATATGAGCAAAAAGAGAATATCGGCAGTAACAGCATGAAAATCTAGAGGTGGAAGTAAGGAGAGAAACATATCTCTCACCTGAAGCACCATGAAGCTAAATAAACCGATACACAAAGAAATTACAATTACATCTTGGATAAATTCCAAGCTTCGGACAACGCGCCCACGATTGATTTCGTACATAGTAATCGGGGTATTTTCAACAGATTTATACATAATTTTTTGGGAGTTGTAGAGACGCGATTCATCGCGTCTGTGGGGAGCAGGGGGAGCAGAGGAGGCAAGGGGAGGCAGGGGAAGCAAGGGGAGAATAAGAAATAACTAATGACCAATGACAAATGACAAATGACAAATGACAAATGACCAATTAGTAATGATTGCCAATTTTGCGGTGATGCGCGGCGGTAAGTGCATCTAACTTGGAAACCCTTCCAGTTTGGACTGTGCTATAAATTACCCAATGATCTCCACAATCCATACGGCTAGTAATTTGACATTCCATGTAAGCTAGGGCTTCAGCTAAAACGGGCGATCCATTGTTCGCTGGATATGTCTTCACTCCAGCAAATCGGTCTGCACCAGGAGGAAAACGTTTGAGGAAATGTTTCATTAATCCTTGATATTTGCCTTCTTCTAAAACGTTTAAAACAAAGTGATCGCCAACGTGCATCAAAGATTCAATTGCTCGATCTTTGGATACTGCGATCGCAACTCCTAAAGGCTCAAGACTCGCTTGTGTCACCCAAGAAGCCAACATTGCACTCTGAATTTCTCCTTTTTTGGCGGTGATAATATACAATCCTGTGGTAATCCGCCCTAAAGCCTTCTCTAGCTCAGTATTGATAGATTTGATTTGTTTAATAGTGCGATCGCGGTTCAACCATTGACCCAAATCTGTCCCCGCTTCATCACAAAGCTGTTCCGTTGCTTGAGTAGGAATTTCCTTAACTAAGATAGGTGGAAAAGCTTCAGTTAATCCTAGTTCTTGAAACTTATTACGTAAAGGATAAATAGGTTCATCTTCTCCACCTCCCGACTCTAATAAACCAATTGACTGCTTTTTGTGAACAGCAGCTAAAATAGTGCTTAAAGAAGCTTGAGCTATCACCGAAGATTGGGGTGGCATTGCAATTACTAAACCAGAAGATTGTGCAACTAATTCTCGAACTTCTTGAGGTTCAGAACTATTGAGAGGAAATAATTCCACTGCTGCGCCTGTTTTCGCACATCCATGAGCTATAGTACGGACTAACTGCTCGCTATGCCCGTAATCTTCAACATAAAATAGAGCCACTAAAGTCTCTGTTTTCGCTTGTTCTAAACTCCAGTTTTGATACCGTCCGAGCCATTCTGGAATATAGTGTTGTAATAAAGGCCCATGTCCCGTAGCAACTGTTCCTATTTCTAACTTTTCAATCCGCTTTAAAGCTGCCAAAACAGACCGAGCATTGGGGCCCATAAGACAATCATAATAATATTGAAAATCTTCCTCAAGTAAGGTGATATTTTCGTCATAAGTGTGGTCATCACAGTAGTGCATCCCAAACACATCACAGGTGTAGAGAGTGCTAGTTTTGTGGTCATAAGTAAAGATTGTGTCAGGCCAGTGTAAGTTAGGTGCAGAGATAAATTCTAATTCGTGTCCGTTACCTAAATCTAATCGCTCTCCACTTTTCACCTGCCTTGAATTAAAGGGCTGGTGAACCATATTTTCTAAAAATTGAATAGCTACCTTAGCACCAACAACAGTAATGGATGGAGCTAATTGCAAAATATTTTTTACTAAGCCACTGTGGTCTGGTTCCGTATGGCTAATAATCAAATAATCTATTTTAGTCGGATCAATTAATCCCACTAGTATCTCAAGATATAATTGCTCAAACTTACGGTGAGATGTATCAACTAAGGCAACTTTTTCTCCCTGAATTAAAAAAGAATTATAGGTCGTACCATTCCGTAAACCAAACTCGACATCAAAACGTTCTCTATCCCAGTCTAGACAACGGATAGCAGTTGTTTGAGGAGCAATTTCGACAGTTTCTACTGTCAAACGTCCTGGGTTGGGAGTAACTTGAGTGGGCTGTATGAGTGCAACCATTTGTTTTCTCCAAAAAGATTGTTATATGAAGCGAGCGTTATGTCTCTTATATTTACCTGAAATACTCAATTAGTAAAATGCCAATTTCTAAAGCTAATCATCAGAAAGTTTTATTCATTATTTAGATTGATTTACCATTGAATTGCTCAATGTTTATCATTACTTTTATCTTCAATAATGAATGTGAGAAGATGTAAATAATCAGTTAGAATGATTTCGCATGTCTGTAATATTTTTTCCACCTCCCATACAACAAATCAACAGCGAAATCATCCGTAGCGCTGGTGCTGATGTGTATGTACTACGCCTGGATCTCATGCACCCGTGGGTTAACGGCAATAAGTGGTTCAAGCTGAAATACAATCTTTTGGAGGCCAAGGAGAAATATTTTACAACGCTGCTTACTTTTGGCGGCGCTTATTCCAATCACATCTATGCAACTGCGGCGGCTGGTAATCTTTTCGGTTTTCGTACCATTGGCGTAATTCGGGGGGAGAAGACGCTACCACTAAACCCGACACTGAGTTTTGCTGTCCAACAGGGTATGCAGCTTGTATACATGAACCGCGAAATGTATCGACAGCGCAACACACCAGCGTTAGAAGAATATCTGCAACAACGCTTCGGTGAGGTGTTTATCATTCCCGAAGGCGGGAGTAATTTAAATGGTGTGCGCGGCTGTACAGAGATAATTGCTGATGCGATGCTTACGGCTGGCTACCCCTACGCATTTGATCATATATGCGTAGCCTGCGGTACAGCTACCACACTTACTGGGATTGCGCTTTCGTTGCATCAAGGACAAAGAGCGATCGCTTTTCCCGTACTTAAAAATGGCTCATTTCTTGCACAAGAAATCGAAAGTCTGCTGACAAATTACCTCGCCTCTGATTTACCCACACCATCTAACTCTCCCGCTTCTTGGGAATTGGTATGTGATTACCACTTTGGCGGCTATGCAAAGGTGAACGATGAGTTACTACTGTTTAGCCAACAGTTCAGGGAGGAATATGGCATACCTCTTGATTACGTATATACCGCCAAAATGTTTTACGGTGTGATGGATTTACTAAAGCAGGGATTTTTTAGTAAAGGCGATTCGTTGCTGCTCGTACACACAGGAGGCTTACAGGGCAACGTTGGTATTGAAGAAAGATTGCAGAGAGTTTCTAAAATCTGAGTTGCCACTTAATTAAATATCAGTTACCTTTGTATGGAATTTTACTAAAAAAATAAAATTCATACGCCAATCTTGATATTTACTCAAAGTTAAGTAAGGTCAATCCAATGTTTACATACGCTGATCGCATTAAGCCAGATGGTCACAGTATTACTATCTATTTAGAAAATCTCCTAGCTAAAAGGTATCAAATTCCGACTTTTCAACGAGATGTTGTGTGGGAGAAAGAGAATGTTAAAAAACTTTGGGATAGTATTTATAAGTTTTACCCTTTAGGAAGTATTCTAATTTGGAAAACTAACACCAAGCTAGAAAGTCATAGGGAAATAGGTGGTATCAAGTTTGCTGATGATTTTCAATCTAATGAATACCAATACATTTTAGATGGACAACAAAGAACAACTTCTCTTCTAACATCAATATATGGTGGTAACATTGCTAAAAATGAAAATTTTAATCCAACACTATATATAGATTTGACTATTGAACTTATTGATGCTACTGATGACACAAGCTATGCTAAAAGGTTCTTATTCTGGGATGAAATTGATGATAAAAATGGTCAAATAAAAGCTAACCTTGGCAAGAAAAAACGTTATGATGAGAAACTCATTGTTAGTTTAATAGACATTATTAAAAATTACGTAGAAATAGAAAGAAATCTTCATACACTTGGATACGGTGATTTTGAAAATCCTTATATGCAGCAATTGAGAAGGATTAGGGAAGCGTTATATAATTACAAAATTTCTTTTATTGAGTTAAGAGGTATTGAAGTTGCGGAAGTATGCCAAATTTTTGAGCGGATTAATCAAGCTGGTAAACCCTTGGATATCTTTGATATTGTAGTTGCTAAGACCTTTCGTTCTGAAAATAAGACAAATAATATCTCTGGGTTCTATCTCCGTGAATTATTTGATAAATTTAAACAAACTATTGCTAGCAGTCAATATGCGAAGATTGATGATTGGACATTGCTACAGATGCTAGCTGTAGTAGTAAAACTTGAATTTCCCGAAGCTGGGATACAAAATATTACTGATATGTATCTTAATAAGCTAAAAACAGAACATGTTGAAGCTGTATGGTCTAATTTTAAAATAGCCGTTGCTAAAACTTTTGATTTCTTTGATAATATTTTGCATATTAAAGGTGGAAGATTAATCCCTTACCGATATTTATACCTGACTATTACAGCATACTTTTATCGTAATGATAAACCAGATTATACTTTTTTAAATAAATATTTTTGGTATTATAGTTTTCATAATGCAGATTTACTAACAAACACTACTCACCTCTGGGAACATATATACTTTGTTAACCAACAAAAGGCTAATAGTACTTACTCATTCAATAAATTTGATATTGATAAGAATTCGATAAGAAAATCTTTCTACAGTTATAGAGGTCGCTTATCCAGAGCAATACTATCACTTTATGCAAACCACAAGCCGCAAGATTGGGCAAAACCTCATAGAGATATTTTGTCTGATGTTTATTATCTGCTAACAGATAAGCCTAACTTACACCATATATTTCCAGTTAACTTTATTAAGCAGAGTGGTATTGCTACTCAAATAGAATGTGACAGCTTGATGAATATTGCCTATTTGTCTCAAATCACTAATTTGAAAATTAGCGATAAAAATCCATTAGATTATCTCAAACAATATGACGAGCCTGATTTAGAAGCAGTGCTACGCTCTCATCTTATACCAACTACTATTCTTGAATGGTCAAGGGCCAATGCACTTCCTGAAAATGCCCTAAGCATTTTTATTGAAGAAAGGATGAACCTCATATTAGAGGCTTTGAGGTTGAAGTTAGAGGGGATTGAATTTAATGTTTTTGATATGGGCAATCGCACAAATAATTAATATCTATCCCTAAATGAAAGATTTTCTATAAAAGAGGCATTGCTGGGCGAAAATATAAATTAGTCTCACAAGCTCGCTCATCTGCGTGAGATATTCATATTTTTATCCAGCAACCTCTAAAAGTTATTTTACTTTGTTGCTACGCCAATAATATGAGGACTGACAATCGGCAATTGTGCATCAAATCGCTCATAATTAACACTAGCAAAACCAGCATTTTCTAAAGCAATCAAAGTTTCTCTATCTGGATGGCAACCATCACCTATGACTTTCCAAATCGGACGAATTGCGCTTTGGACTTGTCGCAATACAGTTCCTTTAGGTGCAGCGACATGTTCAATAAATAAGAAGCGCCCACCTGGTTTGAGTACTCTTAAAATTGCCTGTAATGTATAATCTATATTCGGCACTGAACACAAAACTAAGGTACTAACAACAGTATCTATGCTGTTATCTTCAGCATCTAACCATTCAGCATTACCAATTCTGAGGTCGATGTTTAAGCCTAGTTTTTTAGCTTGTTTTTGAAGATAGGAATGCATGTGGGGGTTTGGCTCGATTCCTATCCAGTGGATATCTTTAGGGTAGTAGGGTAGGTTAGGGCCTGTTCCTGGGCCGATTTCTAATACTTTACCTTGGAGATTTGCAAAAAGAGAACGTTTGCGATCGCCGACGATATTATCATACGTGCTGCTACTTTGAGCCATCATCCAGGCAAAGAAACGTTTACCAAAGTTGGCATAAATCTGATTTGGTGAATCTCCAATAATTTGGTTTACAGTCATCATCTACTTCCTAAAATTTGAGGCTATAAATTATTGCACCAAGCAACTATTTATAGTCTTAAGATACGATAACTTATGTTTCTTTTACCTCACCCATTTGATTCACCTGATGGGGTGATTTTGATTAATATACATACCTAGCGACTTCCCGTAACCTACCACAGAAATAGAAAAAGTGCAGAATCAGAAGTAGAATTTGCCTATATATAGCAATCCTAAACGAATGAGTCGTCAAAATGTCCAATTATTCTCTCTGCGTTCTCTGCGCCTCTGCGGTTAATTTCTTTTTATAAATAATTTATAAATACAAAAATAGCAAAAAGCGTTCCGAAATTGGGAACGCTATCTTTTAGAAAATTCTGTTAAGGTAATATGAATTAAATGCTAGTTGATAAAATTAGGCATGAAGATTTGCTTGTTCCTGTAACCAAGGATCTACAGGTTGTCCATCTTTGCGGCGTAATTCAATTTCCACGACCATCACTTCTTTTGAACCTGGAGGTGCGGGTTTTTTATGGAAAAGAATGTCATAATCTTCTGGATTATGTTTGCGTTCTTTCAACCATTCTTGTACCTTGGTTGTGGCAAAAAATGATTGCCCTTGCTCAAACATTCGGGTAATCTGCAATTGCAGTGTATAAGGATTTAGCCTACCCATTTTCTACCGCCTTTGTTAAGTAAATTTTAGAACAAGTAATCTGTTTATCTTAGATAATCTAATGTTAGTGCGAAGTACGCACACCTGACACTTCACCTATAGGTGCAAATTCCAGTTTTAACACCCTAGCATCTGTAGCCACATCCGAAAGTATTTCGGTATATGGTCTAAGAAAGCCTTGATACTCCTGCAATCTGTCTTCCATAGGTTAATAAACTTTTATTTGTGTTGCTTTAGTTTTCGCCGTTTTTGGCAGTAGTTTGACCTTAGTAATGTTATAATAGTACTTCACAAAAAATAATGTTAAAAACTTGACTGTACCCCAGCACTAAAGTTTTACGTACACGAAGAGACGAGGGAATAGATTAGTTAAGGATTATTCAGAATTTCCCAGTATCTCTATAACATTTCACTACTTAATTCTGTTATAGATTGGAAAGAGGCACGCCGCTTCAAAAACTGACCAACAGACTGAAATGGTTGTTATGAAGAGCAAAAATCAAGCTGTTTTCGCTTTAATTGTAAAAAGTACTATTGTCTTTTTACCCTTATTATTACCCGTTGGAATTGCCAGTGGGCAATCTGCACCATCACCTTCCCCAGCGCTAACCCAGACTTCGGTGTTGTCGAATCAGGAACGGGAAGAATTAACACGACTACGAGCAGAAAAGCGAATTCAACAGCAAGTCCAATCTGATTTTAATAGCGCTTTTAGCCGTACAACTATTTTACTTAATGTCTGGCTAGTTATATTAAGCCTATTTCCAGTCGCAATCATTGCTTTATTTTGGCTACTGCGACGGGTGGTAATCCGTGAAATTGTTGATAGAGCGATACAACAATTACAGGGAATGGAGAAATTACAAAATCAGCTATCTACCGTTAAGCAAGAAGCTGAAAATCTTATTCAAGATGCTAAAAAAATAAATTATGAATTAGAACAAGAAACGGTTAGTTTACAGCAAAAAATTAAAGGCGAACAAGAAAATTTATCTACCCTGACATCGGAACTAGATTTAGCTAAGTCACAGATATTAAGTAGATTAGAAACTCAACTCAAAAAATCTCAAGAAAATATAGAAAGTTTAGAGTCTAATTTTGCTTCTGTTGTATCTAAATTAGAGCTTGATGCTCAACAACAAAGAGATGTAGCGCTGGAAAATCTAGGAAATTTAGCATCTGTTCTGACACAAGAGTTGTCTAATTTAAAGTTAGGTGTACAAGAACAGCAAGAGCTAGCATTGGCTGATTTAGAAGGCTCAAAATCTGAGTTCATAACTCAACTTTCTGGATGGCAGTCTGATGCTCAAAACAAAAAGGATATAGTTTTTGAAAGTTTGGCTAAATTGCAATCAGAATTTGCCGATAATTTATCAGAATTACAGGTAGATGCTCACCACAGAAAAGAGATTGCATTTGAGAGTTTAGGAAAATTAGATAATGAATTGAAAGCTCAGTTATCAGAACTACAGGCGGATGCTCAGGAGCAAAAAAATAAAATTTTTGAGAATTTAGCAGCATTGCAGTCAGAGTTTGCTGAACAACTATCTGAATTACAATTAGATGCTCAAAAGCGCAAAGAGTTAATTATTGAAAATTTAGAAAAAGCTGGTTCTGAATTTAGTTCGCAATTTTCAGAATTACAATGGAATGCTCAACAACAAAAAATTCTCATTTTGGAGAAGTTAGAAAGATTAGAAACTGAGTTTGTCTCTCAACTCTCTGAGTTACAATTGGATGCCGAAGAAAGAAAGGATCTTATTCTTCAAGAACTAACTGAAATTACACCTGAATCTATCTTAGAAGCGGTGAATTATGAAGTTAAGGAAGAAAAAGAAATAGAGGAACAGCCACAAAAACCAGAATTGACTGCTGAGGAGTATGTAAAAGAGGGAGATGAGCTGTTTTCTAAAAGGCGCTATGAAGATGCGATCGCAGCTTACAACCAAGCGGTTAAAATTCAACCTGATGAATCTGTGGCTTGGTTAAAACGAGGTCTAACTCTCGGAAGGCTGAAACGCTATAAAGATGCGATCGCATCTTATGATCGAGCTATTCAGATTCAACCAGATTACCATCAAGCTTGGTGCGATCGCGGCGTTGCTTTTGGGAAATTACAACAGCATCAGCAAGCCTTTGCTTCATTCGAGAAAGCTACACAAATCAAGCCTGATGATGCAGTCGCTTGGTTAAATTGCGGTCTTTCTCTCGTAGCATTGGAAAAATATGAAGAGGCAATAGTATCTTTTGATAAAGCGCTGGAATTCCAACCTAATTCTCCCAAAATCTGGGATAAACGCGGTTATACCTTGGTAAGATTGGGACGCGATGATGAAGCGATCGCTAGTTTTAACAAAACTTTAGAAATTAAGCCAGATTATGCCAGTGCCTATTACAACAAAGCAGCCTGTTACGCACTGCAAAGACAAGTTGAACTATCTCTGGCAACTCTGAAACAGGCAATTGAACTTGATCCCAGGTATAAAGAAGACGCAGCAACTGACCTAGATTTTGATGATATTGCCGATGATGAGCGCTTTAAGCAGTTAGTTGCAGAATAAAAAGTTATTTGTCATTAGTCATTTGTCATTAATGCTTCCCCTGCTCCCCCTGCTCCCCCTG